>CAIQPR010000049.1 GCA_903873775.1 uncultured Actinomycetes bacterium | reverse complement strand
CTTCATGAGAAAAACCCATGCCTGCGTGCCAATTCCGATAGCCACGTCCGGAGCTTAGGCAAATTCATCATTCAATTTCCGATGCGACCATCCTCAAGAAGATTGATTCGCCAACGTGTCATCCCTGTTGGCAGCATTCCGGTGGGTTAGTTTCTTCTCGTGAAGGCTTACGTCGCAGTGACGGACATCGACTGGTACCACTACCTCTCGTCACGACCATCGATTCACGAGGCGAACTTCTGGCGCCCTTACGGCTCACGGCCATTCAAGGTCCTTCACCCCGGGGACCCGTTCATCTTCAAGGCGAAGGCTCCACTAAACAAGATCGTGGGGGGTGCCGTCTACGAGGGTTTCGTATCCCTGAATATCTCACGGGCATGGGAGTTCTTCGGTGAGGGCAATGGTGTCGCCTCGACTGAGGCGCTGACCCAACGGGTCCGCAGTATCACGGGCGAGACGCTCGATGAGATAGGCGACCGAGAAATTGGTTGCGTCCTTCTTCGCGACCTTTGGTTCTTGCCCGATCAGGAGCAACTACCCGCACCTGAGACATTCTCCGCCAACATCGTTCAGGGCAAGTCATTTGCTTATCCGGGGGAAGACGCCATCGTCGATGCCGTTGTTCAGCGAATCCTCAGTCAAGAAGAGTGGTCGGCTGAGTTGGCTCAAGATGTCGAGAACCTCGGGCCAACCCACGGACTCCCACGATTGGTAACGCCCCGTCTCGGCCAGGCTGGCTTCAAGGCCGTCGTACAGGAGGCCTACGTCCGGCGATGCGCCGTCACTCGCCACCAGATTCTGCCGACGCTCCAGGCGGCGCACATTCTCCCCGTGTCTGAAGGAGGTCAGCACCGTGTCGACAATGGAATCCTCTTGCGCTCGGACGTGCACACGATGTTCGATCGCGGCTACATCGGAATCGACGACAACTATCGGTTGAGGGTGAGCCCGAGACTTCGCTCGGAATTTGGCAACGGTGAGGAGTTTTATTCGAAGGAAGGACAGGTGATCACGCTCCCGACGGTGATTCAGAACCGCCCGTCCACCGAGTTCCTCTCGTGGCACCTGGAGAAGGTCTTCCGATAGACAATCTCGAAGGCCCTTCACGTGAGAACTTTGAGATGTCATGCCCTCGATCGCGAGTGCCAACTACCACGAGCTATCGGACGCCACGTCCGGAGCAGCGAATGATGAGGGTCATGACGCCGTCAACAGAGACTCCGAGTCGCTGACGGTAGGCGACCAAGCTCACCAACGCCACGTCGTGTGACAGTCCAGCTCTAGGTTTTTGAGTATGGCGAATCCAACAAAAAGCGAACGAAACACTGGAATCATCTCTTTGGTTGGCGCGGCTGTTGTCGCGATCAGCGTCTTCATGCCCTACGTCAATGCGGGCTCAGGCATCTTTTCGAATAATCGAACACCGTTCCAGTTCGGCTCGTACTCCCAATTCAGCTCAAACGGATTTGAGGTCCTGGTTGGGGCGGCGCTGATTGCGTTAAGCGGTCTGCGATTCCTCAAAGTCATCTATCCGAAGAAGGGGCCGAATGGCTTCGGCCTCTTTATCTCCTGCGTGATTGCCGGCTACACCGTCAATGACGTGTGGTCGACCAGTGGCTGGAGTGGACCCGTTCGTCTCGCTTACGGTGGCGCGATTGGTTACGTGGGTGTGGGAATTGGAGCGATCGCCCTCATCGTCTACGTAACGACGAGAAACTCCGACGAGCCTGATAACATTCCGATACCGTCACCAGAAGCCACTAAGGCACCCCCTACGCGAGCGACTTATTGTCACCAATGCGGAGTGATCCTCAACACCGAGGCGAGATTTTGTGCCTCCTGTGGCACGGCCGTGTGAGGGCGAACTAAGCAACACACTCTCGGCCCTTACGAACCGGATACCAACAACCTTCTCCTGTGACACTGGTCAGGTAGCGTCAAGAAATGTCCCGACGTGTCCCCACTGACCGTGGCGGTCAGTTGCCATTGTTTGGACTCGATGAAGGAATCCGCGTGG
>CAIQPR010000048.1 GCA_903873775.1 uncultured Actinomycetes bacterium | reverse complement strand
GCTCATGGTGACACGCTTTGCAGTGCACACAGCAAAGGGACCGTCCGCAGCGGTGGTCGAAAGCCAAGTGGCGCACATATGGCGTCGCCTGGGTTTTGGCCCCACCGCCGCAGATTTAGACCACGGCGTAAAGGTGGGCACCACCGCGCTCATCAATGATCTCCTGACGCGCAAGACCACAACTCCGACGCAGTGGGGCTTCACCAAGGACACAACGTGGCAGGGCCAGGTGACCTACCTCGGTCAGCAGATGAATCTCATGGCCACCTCGCCGAATCCACTCCAGGAACGTCTCGCGTGGATCCTGCAAGGTGTGGTCGTTGTCGGATTGCAGGGTTCCATCCAGTTCCAGGACTACACCACGTACATCGCCCGACTCCGTGCGAATCCCATGGGTTCCTACACACAACTTCTGCGCGACACCGCGACGACGACCGCGATGATGCAGTACTTGAACGGTGACGAGAACGCCGCGGAGCACCCGAACCAGAACTACGCGCGCGAACTCATGGAATTGTTCTCCCTGGGTCTCAAGAACCAGGTCACGGGCGCGGTCAACTACACACAGAACGACGTGGTCGCGATCGCCCGGGCACTCACGGGATACACGTACGACTGGAACTCTGACACCATTTCTTTTGATCCGACACAGTTCGACAGCGGCTCCAAGACGTTCTTCGGTGTGAATCACGGCAACGCCGGCCTCGGGAAGGTGATCGCCGCCGTGAGCGCGCACCCTGCCTATAAGTACTTTGTCCCTGCCCGCCTCTACCGCGAGCTCACCGGTCTCAATCCGAGTGTCGCCACTCTCGAACAACTCGGGACCCTCTGGGGCACGACCGGCAATGTGCGAGCCGTCGTCACCGCGATCGTGACATCGCCCACCTTCCTCTCGCCGGCCGTTATCTCCTCCAAGGTCAAGACGCCCGTGGAATTGATGATCTCCGGCGCGCGGGCCATGGGTTTTTCGCTCCTCGGCACGGATTACGGGTGGCAGATGAGCACCTTCATGAATCAGCACCCTTTCTATCCACCGAATGTGTCCGGGTGGCCGGCCGGGCGGATCTGGCTGAACTCCGGGGTGACTATGGCGTGGGGGTCGGTCGTTCAGGACTACGCCAACGCGGCGCTGACGAACCCGAATGGTCGCGTGATTGAACTAATGGACGTGGCCACGCGACTCACCGCGCCGTCTCAGGCAGTGCGGTTGTGTGGACTCAGCACCGTGAGTGGCACGACGCTCAACGCCCTGACCCGCTACGTGCAGGCGGGACCTTGGAATCCGCAACGGGCGGCGGGTCTGCTGGCCCTCGTGCTCGTGTCGCCCGAGTTCATGACGTGTTAGGGGAGATGCCATGACCATGGACCGTCGTACATTTCTCACCCGCAGTGGCGCTCTCGCGGTGGTCGCAGCCGGCGGCCGCTTTGGGGTGGACCTGCTCTCTCCGTTCGCGGATGTCGCCGGAGCGACCGCTAACGCCCACGCCTCGTTACCGCCCGGGACGCCCATCGTGATTCTCATCGACCTGCAGGGCGGCAACGACGCCGCCAACATGCTGATCAGTCCGAACGATCCTTGGTACTACGACCAAAATCAAGGTCACGGGGGCGTGGCGATACCGGAGGACCAACTCCTCGCCCTGCCCGGCACCTCCTACGCCCTGCACCCGTCGTTGTCCTGGACGGCGTCGCGCTACGCCACAAAGGGCGACGTCGCCTTCGTGCGGGGACCCGGAGAGAACGTCATGCACGACTTCTCCCACTTCGCCTCCATGCGGTACCGGCAGGTCGCGAGCTTCTCGGGGTCCGTCGGCACCGGGTGGCTCGGACGCTTCAATGACATGGTCTCGCCGAACAACCCCTTCGCGTCCATTTCCACCGTCGGCGTGCACCCGGCGCTCGTGGGGGCGAACACGTCCGTGCTGAGCGTGCCCGACATTCAGTACTTCACCTTCGACGTGGACTGGCAGTGGCAGGACTCGTGGTTGACCGAGTGGCAGGCCATGTCCGCACCCGCATGGCCCACCGCGAGCGCGACGCACGCGGCCGAAATCAGCCTGTCGGACACGTTCCAGGCGCAGAGCACCGTGTTCAATACGTGGAACGACACCATGGCCGGGACCTTCGATAACAACACCGTCGCGCAGCAATTGGCGCAGGCCGCCATGATGATTACCGCCGGGATTCCGAGTCAGACCTACGTGGTGAGCTACGACGGTTTCGACACCCACGGGGGCGAATCGGACGCGGAATCCACGCTGTTCGGCCAATTGGACGCTGCCCTCGAAGCCTTTTTCGCGGCCCTCGAAGGTTCGCCGCGCGCGAATGACGTCTTCATCTACATGAGCAGCGAGTTCGGACGTCAACAAACATCAAACGCGTCGGGGGGCTGCGACCACGGTCAGGCCGGGACCGACGTGCTGATTGGACCCAAGGTCAAGGGCGGGCTCTACGGTGAGCAGCCCGATACGCACCCGTCCGCTCGTTTGGATGACGCTCTTGTGCCGACGGTCGACTTCCGCAGCGTGTACGCCACGATCATTAACCACCTCTCGGGGAACACCGCGGTCAGCAAGGACATTCTTTTCGGGATCTACGAGGATCTCCGCATCTTCTTCTAACCCACCTCCGTCACGGGTCAGGTTCTGCGCGCCACCATCTCGTCGCAGCGAAGTATCGTGGCCCTCGTGAGTACGACACGTATTCCCGGTGGGGTAGTGCACAAGTTGCCCAAGGATCTTCGTCAGGCCCTCCTCGTTAATGACGTGGCGCGCGAACGGTGGTGCGACATCACGCCTCTCGCGCGCAACGAATTCATCTGCTGGGTCGAAGACGCCAAACAAGACGTCACCCGGGCCCGTCGCATTCGCCGTACGCAAGAGGAGCTCGAAGACGGTCTGCGCCGGCCGTGCTGTTGGCCCGGTTGCGCCCATCGCGAACGCACGGGCAAGCCGTAGACGCCTGGCCGTCGAGGCGCGTTCGTGGCGCGTCTAATCACAAGTGCATTGCTAGATTATGAGGCCGCGCACCTCTTCTTCTCTCGCGCTCTCGGCATCACGTCGTGGAAATAGTCCCGTTTTTTATTGGTCTATGACGAAATCATGACGTTTTGCCGCAATCGTTGACGTATATGACTAATTCCATTATGTTACTAGGAATTAGAGAAACGCCACGACGATGCGTCGCGTGGTGATCACAACGTGAGGAAGGGAACCTTGTGAAAAAGAGGTCTGCAATTCGAATCGGTCTCGTGAGCCTTGTGGCCACGGGCACGACTCTCGGCCTCGCCGCGAGTGCCTTCGCCGACTACGCCCCGCAGCCGGGTGACGTCGTGGGTGTCGGTGGTGACACCGCGCAGTACGCGCTGCAATTCGGCGCTGATGGCGACTACAACGGCGACGCGGGATTCAACACGTCGACGCCGATTAATCGACTCGTGACCTTCAACGCCACCGCGGACGCCAATGGTCGTTCGGCGTACGCGAACGGGTCCACCGAAGCCTCGCCGATTCCGCTGAACCCGACGGACGTACTGCGCGCGGGGACCTACCCCGTCCAGCGCGTCAGCAGCAGTGGTGCGGCGCTGTCGGCTCTGCTCGCCGACACCGGCGCCACCGAGACGATCAACTTCATCTTCTCGTCCTCGAAGCCGACGGCCGCGCAGCAGACGACGGCGTCGAACAACAAGTGGGGCTACCTCCACGTCGTGGAGATCGGCAAGGACGCGGTGCAGATTGCGGCGGCCTCAACCACGAATGCGCCGTCAGGTCTCTCGATCGCCGAGCTCCTCGGGATCTACACGGGTGTCTACACCAAGTGGAACCAGTTGCCGGGTAACTCCGGTGGATCGTCGGACACCATCATTCCGTTGATCCCGCCGTCCACGTCGACGATCTACAAGACGTTCCTCGCGGACCTGAAGACGGCCAATAACAACGTCACCCCGGTGCTCGCCACCAACGTGCTGACCGTCGAGCAGAACGACCCCTCGGCCATCACGAGCGCGACGACGCCGGCGGACGCGATTGCCCCGTTCTCCCAGGCCCGACTCGGATTGTGGAACGACAATTACTTCCACAACCCGGCGACCGCCTTCCCCGGTGGCAAGACCGCCGTGTCGGCGGGCGTCAAGTTGCTGACGGCCACCGCACCGGACGCGGCCGCCTCTTACTCGTCAGCAATCGCGGACTACGTGATCTTCCGTGAGAGTGACGCCGCCAGCACGACGGTGATTGAACCGGGCAGCTCGCTGAACTGGGTGCAGACGCTGTTCTCGAATCCCGGAGGCCTCACGCCCTTCTTCGCCACGGCCGAGGGCCAGGCGCTGATTGCCGCGTCGGGTGTCACCCCGTTCTACGCCGACCTCGGAGACGTGAACTCCTGAGTTGCGAGGGACGCTCACCCGCGTGGCGCGTGAAGAGTTTTCGTTCGCGCCACGCGGTGTGCGGCCCGCTTCTTACGACGTTTCACCTACGTACAACTTCAACCTGATTGGAACTTTCTGATGAAGAATCTCATTCGATCCCTCACCGGTGCTGTGGTCGTTGCCGCGATCACGGGCGCGTCGGTGGTGGGTGTGGCCGGCGTCGCCGCCGCCGCCACGACGCCACCGTGGGAGCCGCTCGCGGCATCCCAGGGCGGTCTTACCTTCTATAACGCCGCGGGACAACAGATCACGGGCGGCTCCTTGACGGCGCCGTTCGCGACCTACGTCGAAGGTGGCGCCACGCTGCGTAGTGGCGACACCAAGGCCACGCTGTTCGCCTACACCCCCGTGTTCGGCAAGGACCCGGCGCTGTGGAGTGGTGCCGAGATCTCGAGCTCGACGGTGTTTCCCAACACGTCAGCCCCCGGTGCACTCGCCACGGCCACCGCGCCGGTCGTGAGTGGCGCCACGAGCGATCTCGCGCTCTCGGACTACATCACCGAATACCCCAACAACGACACGAGCGCCGACGGATACGCGAACCTCTACGTTCTGCGCCTGAAGACCTCGGGTCCGGGACTGCCCTTTGTGAGCACCTACGACGCGGCTGACATCCAGGTCACCGGTTCCACGTGGCAGGTCGTCTACCCGACACCGCCACTGACGTCCACGCAGACCACGCTGACGACCTCACCCTCGACGGCTCAGACCGTGGGGACGTCCGTCACCCTGACGGCGACGGTGTCGCCCGCGGAAAGTGGCACGGTCCAGTTCGAGGTGGGTTCCACCAACCTCGGTGCGCCGCAGACGGTCGTGAACGGCCAAGCGACCTACATCACGACGGCCCTGCCGGTGGGTGATGATTCCCTGAGTGCCGTCTTCACGCCCACACCGTTCCTGGCGGTTGCGGGATCGACGGGTACGGCCTCACTCACGATCAACCCGGCCCAAACGGTGCCCAACGCGCCCACCAACGTGACCGCGGTGGCGGGCAACGCGCAGGCGACGGTGTCCTGGAGCGATCCCGTCAACGACGGCAACTCCGCGATTTCGTCCTACACGGTGACGGCGAGTCCCGGGGGAGCGTTCGTGAACGTCACGGGCGCCTCGGCCACGCAAGGCACTGTGACCGGTCTCACGAACGGTGTCGCGTACACCTTCACGGTGACCGCGACGAACGGCATCGGCACCTCGGCCCCGTCCTCGGCCTCCAGCGCCGTCACGCCCTCCACGGTGCCCGACGCTCCGAGCATCACGAACGTGACCGCCGGCAACGCGTCCGCCACGATCACATGGACCGACCCCTCCAATGAGGGATCCACGATTACCGGCTACACGGTGACCGTGTCGCCGGGTGGCGCCACGAAGTTCGTCACCGGCGCGACGGCCACGTCGACCACGGTGACGGGGCTGACCAACGGCACGTCGTACACCTTTACGGTGAGCGCCACGAACGCCAACGGGGCCGGGGCATCCTCCGCTCCGTCCTCGTCGGTGACCCCCGCGACGACGCCGAGTGCGCCCACGAACATTGCGGTCACGCCGTCGAACGGCTCGCTGGCGGTGTCTTGGACGGCGCCCAGCTCAACTGGTGGGGCGAGCATCACCGGCTACACCGTGACCGTCACTGGTGGGGCCACCCCTGTCACGGCGACGGTCTCCGGAACGTCCGCCACAGTGTCGGGCCTCGTATCGACCGTGGGATACAAGGTGTCTGTGGTGGCGACCAACCTCGTGGGTAACTCCACGCCGGGCACGCTCGCCACGACGGTGTACGCCGACAGTGCGTCCTCGGTGAGTGCTCTGGCCCTCAACCCGGTGGTGCAGACGGGCAAAAGCTTTGGTGTGCTGCTCTACGGCGTGGCCGCGGGGACCAAGGTGTCGCTGAAGACGACGACGGGAACCCTCTCGGGCGTTACCAACGCCTTTGGTCAGTACGTGTTCACCACGAGTGTTGCGAAGGTCGGCGTGTACTCGTTGACCTTCACCGCCGGGAAGAAGACGACCACGGCGAAGGTGTACGCACCGAGCATTGTCGTGACCCCGAAGGTGAAGCACGGCACGTCGTTCACCGTGGCGATTGCGAACGCGCTGCCCAAGACGTCGGTGGCGATTTCGGTGACCAACGGGGATTCCTCGTCGACCACGACGAGCGCCGCGGGCACCGACACTGTGAAGTTGGCGGCGCCCAAGGCCGGTAGCTACAAGGTCACGGTCACGATTGACGGCGTGACCTTCCCGGCGGCGACCGTCGTCGTGTCATAACGAGGACGTAACGCGCAAGGTCGCGAGGGGTGGTGGCTGAGATCAGCCGCCACCCCTCGCTTCGTTGTGTGGATGCCTCGCCTTTCGTCACCGTTTTGTCATGGACGCGTTGATTCTCGTGACGATCGGACCAGTAAAGTAGTAATCCAATTGAATTACATGATTGGATCAATTCTCCATGCGGCCCTTCGCATTTATCACGTCTGACGCCACTGACACGGGGTCCCGTCGACGCCGTTTCGCCGTCGTCGCCCTGTCGGTCCTCGGCGTGGTGGGTGCGACGCCGGCCGGCGCGGCACCCGCGACATCGGTGCCCTACAGCGATCCTCAGGCCGTCGGTTACATCGGTCTCTGTGACGCCGCGGGTCACCAGGTGACCAGCGGATCTATGTCGGCCCATCCCTTCGCGTGGCGCGCGGTGTCCTCGGTGGCGGCCCCGGCGCCGTACAACGACGACTGGCGCACGGCGATCCTGCTCGCGTATCAACCGCAACAATTTCTGACCTCGACCGAGTGGTCGGGTATGGAGCTCACCGCATCCTCGCGCTACAGCAACCCGGCGCACCCGATGACGGCGGCCACCGCCAAGGACTACTCGCTTCACGACGTCACCGAGGCGTACAAACCTCTCTGGGACAACTTCTACGAGTTGCGCATCTACCTCGGCACGAAGAACGCCCCTCCCTACGAGACGACCTACCCCGCGCTCGGCATTCAAGTCACCGGGTCCACCTGGCACGCGGTCGGCGGCGGTCCCGTGAACTGCACCTCGGGGACGTCTACGTCGCTCGAGACGATCGTGCTACCGACTTCGACAACCACCACCACGACGCCTGTTGGAGAGACGACCACCACGACCGTCCCGGTGACGACCACCACGCACGCGACGACGTCGTCGTCCTCGTCACCGTCGGCGACCGTGTCGATTGTTATTTCGATCGTCGCCCTCGCGGCCTTAGCAATACCCACGATTGCCTACACGCGTCGTCGGGCTCACGGTGTTGAAGAGCCGACGGACGAGAGCGGAGACGACCAGTGAGCACGATCTCGAGCGCCCCGAATCTGACGCCCACGCCCACCATCACGGAGCGAGCGCACCTCGAAGCCGTCGATGTCTGCGCGTGGTTTGGTTCCACCTTGGTGCTCGACGGGGTGAACCTGACGGCCGAGCTCGGCACCGTGACGTCACTCATCGGTCCGTCGGGCTGCGGTAAGTCAACATTCCTGCGCATTTTGAATCGCATGCACGAATCAATCCCCGGGGCCCAGATGGCGGGCGAAGTGCGCCTCGACGGTGTCGACATCTACGGGGCCGGGGAACGAGTGACGTCGGTGCGCAAGAAGATCGGCATGGTGTTCCAGAAGCCGAATCCGTTCCCGGCGATGAGCATCGCGGACAATGTCACATCGGGCCTCGCGCTCACGCGCACGAAGACCTCGCGAGCTGAGCGCGAAGAGTTGGTGGAGACCTCTCTCACTCGTGCGGGTCTCTGGCGCGAGGTGAAGGACCGTCTCGATCAGCCCAGCTCCGCCCTGTCGGGAGGTCAACAGCAGCGTCTCTGCATCGCGCGGGCGCTGTGTGTGCAGCCGGAAGTCCTCTTGATGGACGAGCCGTGTTCGGCCCTCGACCCGACGTCGACGCGACGGGTGGAAGAAACCATCCTCGAACTTCGTGACCAAGTCACCATCATCATCGTGACCCACAACATGCAACAGGCCCGTCGGGTGTCCCAACGCGCCGCCTTCTTTCTCGCCGAACAGGGCGCCCCGGGGGGCATTGTCGAACAGGGTGTCACCGAGCAGTTGTTCACCTCGCCGGTCGATGAGCGCACCGCGAACTACGTGAACGGGGAATTCGGATGAGCATGAGTGGTGTCGGGGCGCCCGCGCCTCGGTCCCTGTCGCGCGAACCTCGTCTTCTGAGTGCGGGTCACGAGCGCAGCGACCGCATCTTTCGGGCTCTGTCGACGACGACGGGTGCCGTCGTGCTCTTGGTCACGGGGGGTATCGGGGTCTTTCTCGGACTCCAGTCCATCCCGACCCTGCGTCACTACGGGCTGAGCTTCTTCACGACCGCCGCCTGGCAACCCGAACTCGACCACATCGGCATTGCCGCGGTCCTCGTCGGGACTCTCGAGGTGGCCCTCGTCGCGATGGTGGTCAGCGTGCCCTTCGCGCTCATGTTGGCGCTCTTTATTACCGAGTACGCGCCGAAGCGACTGAAGAGTTGGTTGGTTTCGGCGGTGGACCTCATGGCAGCGGTGCCCAGCATTATCTACGGCCTCTGGGGCTTCTTCCTGCTGCAGCCGCAAGCCATCAAGCTGTCGCGGTGGTTGAGTCAGCACTTCGGGTGGTTCCCGCTCTTTCACGTCTCCACCGACCCCAATGCCGCGGTGTGGCAGCAGTCGCAGTACACCTCGTCGGCCTTCATTGCGGGTCTCGCCGTGTCGATGATGGCGATTCCCTTGGCCTGTGCGGTGATGCGCGCGGTCTTCGACCAGGTGCCCCGCGGCGAGCGCGAGGCCGCGATGGCTCTCGGGGGCACGCGCTTCGGCGTGGCCCGCACCGTGGTGTTCCCCTTCGCCCGCGGCGGCATCATCGGCGGGTCCATGTTGGCGCTCGGACGCGCCCTCGGAGAGACCGCGGCGGTCCTCATCATCATCTCGCCGGCCTACGAGATCAAGATCCGCATTCTCGAAGCGGGCACCCAGACCATCTCGGCGCTCATCGCGGCCAACTTCGGCAACGCCACCGCCTCCCAACTTTCGGCGCTCATGACGGCGGGCTTCGTGCTGTTCCTCATCACCTTGGTCGTGAACACCGTCGCCGCCTCCATCATTCGTCGCTCGCGTAGCGGCGCGGGGACCGATATCTGATGACGACTACGACACCGCGCCCCACCCCCACGCCGCGTCGCGTGCGGCAGTACACGGCTGATGACTGGTGGTCGCTCGCGACCTCCGTGGTCGCGTCGCTGGCTCTCGTCACGTTGGTCTACGAGCACGTGCTCGACCTGAGCGGCACGCTCGGGTTTCTCGTGTGCTGGTTCGCGACGTTTCTTCTCCTGTACGCGGCGGTGCTCAGCTTCGCCAACGAGCGTCACGTCGTGACCGACCGCGTGGTCGCGGCCGCTCTCTACGCGGCGGCCGCGGTGGTGGTGGGTGCTCTCAGTTCCACCGTGATCTACACGTTCGCGAAGGGCTGGCCGGCCCTGTCGCACGTTAATTTCTACGTGCAGGACATGTCGGGGGTGAGTCCGACGGCGCCCTTGTCGCAGGGCGGCATTCTGCACGCGATTATCGGCACGGTCATCGAGGTGGCTCTCGCCACCGTGATCGCGATCCCGCTCGGGATCGCCACGGCGGTGTACCTCTCCGAAGTCGGTGGCGCGCTGTCGCGTGTCGTGCGCACCGTGATCGAGGCCATGACCGCTCTGCCGGAAATCCTCGCGGGTCTTTTCGTCTACGTGGTGCTCATTGTCTACGTAGGTCTGCCGAAGTCGGGACTCGCGGTGTCCGTCGCGATGGCGGTCACCATGGTGCCGATCATCGCGCGCGCCGGCGAAGTGGCCCTGCGTGTCGTGCCGAGTGGATTGCGCGAAGCGAGCCAGGCTCTCGGGGCCACGCAGTGGATGACCGTGCGCAAGGTGGTCCTGCCGTCCGCGCGTTCGGGACTCGCCACCGCCACCATCCTCGCGGTGGCCCGCGGGGTGGGGGAGACGGCCATTGTCCTCATCACCTCGGGTGCGTCGTCCTTCATTAATTGGAACCCCGCGCAGAATCCCATGAACTCCCTGCCTCTCTTCATCTACACCGGCTACCAGACGCACGAGAACCTCGCGATTACGCGCGCCTTCGGGGCGGCCAGCGTGCTGCTGGCGATGGTTCTCGTCCTCTTCGTGCTCACGCGCTGGCTCTCACGAGAGAGGTCGGGTCGATGATGTTGTCAGTGCTGCGTCGCCTGGCGGTTTCGACCACGGCCCTGCTCGCGGCCAGCGTGCTGGCGAGCGCGGCGGCGTCGGCGAGCGGGAGCACGTCGCTCATTCAGGGATCGGGTTCGAGTTGGGCCGCCAACGCCGTGAACCAGTGGGTTGCCGACGTTGCGGCGGACGGCATTCAGGTCGTCTACACGCCCGACGGTGACGCGCAGGGTCGACAGGACTTTGCGACCAAGACCTCCGACTTCTCGGTGACCTCCATTGGCTACCAGGGTGTCGACCCCCTTACGGGCGTCTCGGACACCTCCCAGGGTCGTCCGTACGCGTACCTGCCGATCGCGGCGGGAGGGACGGCCTTTCCGTACCAGATTCGCTACGACGGCAAGATGGTGCGCAACCTGCGCCTGTCGGGAGAGACGCTGGCCAAGATCTTCACCAACAAGATCACCAACTGGGACGATCCCGCAATCACGAAGGACAACAACGGCCACGCCTTGCCGTCGCTCCCCATTACCCCGGTCGTGCAGTCGGAAGGTTCGGGCGCGACCGCGCAGTTGACCTTGTACTTCGCGACCGAATTTCCGAAGATTTGGAACTCCTTCGCCGGTGCGCCCGGCATGACGGAATACTTCCCGCGACAGGGCAGCCAGATCGCGCAGAACGGATCGAGCGGCGCGATGAACTACGTGTCCTCGAGCGCGGCGAATGGCTCCATTGGTTACGTCGAATACTCCTACGCCCTCAGCCAGAACTATCCGGTCGCGCAGGTCCTCAACGCCGCGGGGTACTACTCCCTGCCTACGCAGTACAACGTCGCGGTCGCGTTGGAACAAGCGCAGATCAACATGGATAAGTCCTCGCCGGATTACTTGTTGCAGAACTTGAACAAGGTCTACGTCGACCCCGATCCGCGCGCCTACCCGCTGTCGTCCTACGTGTACATGATTGAACCCACCGGTGTGTACCCGAGTCCCGAGCCGAATATCACGACGGCCAAACGTCAAGCTCTCGCCGACTTCGCGTACTACGCCATCTGTCAGGGTCAGCGCGAAATCGGACCCATTGGCTACTCACCGCTGCCGGTCAACTTGGTGGAAGCCGGGTTCGGCCAAATCGAGAAACTGAAGTCGGCCGACCCCGGCGTCGATCTCGCGCATTTGAATATTCAGACCTGCGCCAATCCGACTTTCGTGCTCGGTCACCCGTCGGCGAACTACCTCGCGCAGATCGCGCCGCTGCCCCTCGCGTGCGATCACGTCGGGGCCGGCCCCTGTTCGTCGACCTCGCAGCATGGTGACGGCTCGGTCCAACCCTCGAGCTCGGGCGGTGGTTCCTCCGGCACGGGCGGCGGTCACTCGACTCACGGAGGTGGCGGCTCCGGCGGGGGAGTTTCGTCGGGAGGAACGACGCCCACCACCGTCTTGTCGCTGAGCGTCGATCGTGCCACGGGTCAAGTCGTGATCCGCTCGAGTGCTCCCGCAACCGCGGTGTCACCGGTAGGGCAGTCCCTCGCCGAAGGTGGCGACGGTGGTGTGGCGAGCGGGGCGACAGCCCTGTTCATTGTCGTACTTATTGCGGGCCCCGCTCTCCTGTGGGGTCGCTCTCGTCGTCGGCGGCGCGCATGATGTGGCGTCGGACTCTCGCGTCGCTCTGCCTCGCGCTCGCCGCCGCGTGCGTGTGGGGAGCGGGATCAGTGGCCGGAGCGAGTCACGCGCCGCGTACCGGGGCGCTGGCGTCGAGTGCGGTGACGACGACGGCGTCGGTTGAGCGAGAATTCCTCACCAACGGTGTCGAAACCGTCGTCGACCAGCGATCGGTCACCCTCACGGTGTCCCAAACGCGTGACCTACGCGGACGCCAAGAGATCCGCGTGAACTGGAGCGGCGCGCACCCGACCGGCGGCATCGTGGCCGATCAGAATTCCATCCTCGCCGAGCAGGAGGAGTACCCCATGGTGCTGCTCGAGTGCCGTGGCGTCAACGCCACGGCGAGTTCTCCGGTCGACGCCCTGAGTCCGCAAACGTGCTGGACCCAGAATTGGTCCGAGCGCTACCAGGACACCTTCCAGACGAAGTGGCCCCCGTACGAGATGGACCAATTCGCCACGGCCACCGACCGAGCTCGCGTGGCCGACGCACCGAGCCCTCTGACGAGCAACTGCGCGTTCTTGCCGGCCCCGACGCAACACTGGGTGCCCTTTGTCGCAGCGGACGGTCAGGTCTACGACGGTGGCCCGCAGGGGTGCGCCGGCCAACCTCCGGAATCAGAAAACGTGGGCAACTCCGCGCTGCCGAGTAACGAGACCTTTGGTGTCACCGGGACGGACGGACGAGGGAGTGCGTCATTTGACGTGTGGACGTCGGCGGAGAATGCGTCCCTCGGGTGCTCCCAGAGTGTGCCGTGCTCCTTGGTTGCTGTTCCCATTGAGGGCGTGAGTTGCGACACCACCGCGCAGGGCTTGCCCAACGCTGATGTGCCGACCGGTGCGGCCGGAACGGCGGCGGTGGCCGACTGCGAGGCCACCGGGTCCTTCGCGCCGGGGCAGATCGTGAACCCCCTCGGGAACGAGGACCTGTCGGTGTCGGGGGCGTTGTGGTGGAGTGCCTCGAACTGGCGCAACCGCATCGTCGTGCCGTTGACCTTTGCGCCCCCGCAGAATGCGTGCTCGGTCGTCGGCGGCACCAACACTGTTGACATCTACGGCTCGGAGCTCATGATTCAGGCGACCGGTCAGTGGGTGCCGCATTTCTGTCTCAACTCGAAGCTCTTCAATATCGTGCACGTGCAGACGGGCGAACCCGAAGCCCGCAACCTGCTCGCCTCCTCACAGAGTGAAGCCGCTCTCACGAGTTACGGCCAGAGTGGAGGCTACGGTCGCCCGGTCGTGAATGCTCCCGTCGCGGTGACGGGCTTTTCCATCTCCTACGCCATCGACGGCGCGAATGGACAGCCCTATACGAACCTGCGTCTCACGCCGCGGCTGCTCGCCAAACTCCTCACCGAGTCCTACCCGGCGGAATTACCGGTCCAAGAAGAAGACCCCGCCCTCGCGCATAATCCACTGAACATCACGCTCGATCCGGAATTCATTGCCCTGAATCCCGGCATCACTCAGGGCGTGTCGGCCACCGAGGCCGCGTCGGAACTCGTGTCGCTCTCCAGTGACTCGGACGTGATGGAAGCTCTCACCACCTACATCAACGACAACCCCACCGCCCGCGCGTGGCTGAACGGCACGGCGGACCCGTGGGGCATGGTGGTCAATCCGGCCTACAAGGGGATTGCGCTCCCGATCAACCAGTGGCCCCTGCTGTCCAATTTTGAACCGACCGCCTACTACCAGTCGGACAACAATGACTGCCTCTACAACTCCCCGGTGCCGTATCTGCCACTCGTGGCGGCACCCGTTGCGACCCTCGAGGACGTGAGTACCGACATGCAGTTCGCGATTGATAATTCGACGACGGTCTGCTCGCAAATTGACGGCACGTCCGTCGGGGAGAAACTAGTGGCGCAAGGTCGCGAGACCGTGGGTCACCGTTTCTTGATTGGCGTGACGCCACTCGCCGATGATTCTCGCTACGGCCTCACCCCCGCCGGTCTGCAGACGAACGACAACACGTTCGTGACGCCGAGCACGTCATCGCTCGCGTCGGCGGCCGCTCTGCTCACTCCGGATGGGACGACGGGCACGTGGACGCTGCCCGTCGCGTCCATTGAGTCCTCGCAGAGTGCGAAGGATGCCTACCCCGGCACCATGGTCGTCTACGCCGCCGTGCCGACCTCGGGCCTGTCTCACCAAGACGCCCAAGACTTCGCGAGGTTCATTGAGTTCGCCGTCGGCGCGGGCCAGGAGCTCGGTTACAACGTGGGTCAATTACCGCCGGGGTATTTGCCACTCACCGCCGCTGATCACCTGGCGACCCTCGCGTCCTACAGCGACCTCGCGGCCCTCGATGTGGCCGCACAAAATGGCGAGGTGCCACCCGTGAGTGGGGTGAGCCCACCACCCACGACAGTGACCTCGACGACGACCCCCACCACGATCGTCGCCCCGACGACGACGACGCCGCAGATCACCCACCTCGTGGCCGTCGGTGTCACACCCTCAGTGTCGACATCCTCATCGTTTGCCGGCGTTCTGCGCGTTCTGCTCCTCGTGGCCGCCCTCGGTCTTGTCTTGGTCGCAGCCGCGCTCGTCGTGCCGAGGCGACGTTCGTGAGTGCATCGAGCGACGCGTCAGTGACCCGTGCCCGACGTCCGCGAGGGACCAGGGTTCTCGTCGTCGCGGTCTCCACCTTCTCGCTTCTGATGGTGTTTCTCCTCGGGTACGTCTACGCCTTCTCGACGGTGCAAGAACACCGGTCGCAGGCGCAACTGTTCGCGCAGTTTCGCGGACTCCTGGATCCGGCGAGCGTGATTGGTCCACCTCTCGGCGGTCACATCACATCGGATACGCCCGTTGCACTCATCTCCGTCCCCGCACTTCATCTCTCGCAGGTCGTGGTGGTGGAGGGGACGACCTCGGGGGACCTCGCACAGGGCCCCGGTCACCAGTCGAATTCGCCTCTGCCCGGTCAGGTCGGTCAGTCGATTCTGATGGGCAAGGCTGTCTCTTACGGTGCACCCTTTGCCGGACTCGCGCAGCTGCGACGCGGGGTGCTGATCACGGCGACGACGGGACAGGGGACTTTTCACTTTCACGTCGAAGACGTGCGCGTCGCCGGGAGCCGTCTGCCCGTCATTCCCGCCAACGCGTCCCTTCTGACGTTGATCTCGACGTCACAGGCGGGCCTCTTCGGCGCGAGTGCCGCGTCGCACCTCATCTACGTCGACGCCGCCCTGGTCGGCACACCCGCGCCGACACCTTCGGGAGCGCCCACGACGGTGTCCCTAGCGGAGGTTCAAGGCCACAGCGACAGCGGCGCGTGGCCCTGGGTGGTGTGCTGGAGCGTCTTGCTGGTGGTCGCGGTCGCTCTGGCGATGGTGCTCGCTCGTCGCTGGGGCGTGCGCCGCACCTGGCTCGTGGCGACACCCACGCTTCTTCTTGCGGCGTGGTGCCTGAGTGGACAAGTGATGCGCTTGCTGCCCAATGTCTATTGAGTGTCGTCGGTCACCAACACTCGTGAAGGCTGAGACGAATGTCGGCGACCACGCGCACGGCCTGTCAGGAATGTGCGTGCCGGGGAGGGCTGTTCTGTCGCCGGACGGCGCGCGACACCGTTACTTGGTGGCGAACGTCGCGAGGTCGAGTGCGGTGCTCGCGGTGATGTCGGGACAGGCGATCGGAATGAGCTCCGTGCCGTGGATGGTCCCGAGCACACAGCGTCCTCGCGCGGCCACACCCGCGGCCAGGAGGCGTCGGTAGAAGGCGATGCCCTCATCACGCAGAGGGTCACACTCGTTCACCGAGATCACCGTGGGCGGCAGTCCCACCAAGTCCTCGACCTGGGCGAAGTAGGGCCAGGCCTCGGGATTCTTCGACGTGTAGGCCTCTTCGCCGTATCCCACGTAGGTCTCATTCGAACTGAGCTCGAGGAAGATCCCGTTGTTCTCGACCGTGCTCGGCAGGTCAGGGTGCGGATACGCACCCACGATGTACGGGCACAGCGCGTACAGTCCGCGCACGAGACCGAGGTCGCCCTCACGCTTCAGTCGCAGCGCCGTGGCGAGGGTGAGATTCCCACCGCCGCTCTCGCCGGCGACGGTGATGTGGGTGGGGTCGATACCCAGTTCGTTTGCGTGTTCGTGGACGTAGCGCACGGTGGAGACGCAGTCGTTGAGTCCGCCCGGGAACGGAGCGATATCGCCCGAGCTCGAGGGTTGGACCGAGTTGCGGAAATCCGGCATAACGACGACCAGACCGTGGTGCGCCAGGATCTTGCCCCACGCGCGATAGTTGCCGAGCGTGCACGACATCGTCGCCATGCCGCCGCCGTGGATGTACACGACGCTCGGGAGGACGCGGTCATCGTCGGGACGAATGATCTGGAGCGGAATCGTGTTGCCGTCGGGCTGAGAGACAATTGAGATCGTGCTGACGCGGAGCCCCGCCTGCGGCACCACCTCTTCCACGTCCATCGCGTCGGTGACGGCGCGCACGAATTCCGCCGCCTCGAGTCCGGCGGGAGAGGCCGCTGCCGCTACGAGCTCGTCGCGACTGCGCACATTGTCCTGCGGCGTCGCCGCCGGCAATGCCTTCAGGAGTTCCCTCAGACGAGGATCGAGTCGGGGATCGGTATCGGGGTCGTAGGCCATGAGCGACACATTATGTTCACCGCCTCGCGTCACGGGGACCGTCGTACAGGAATCGCGGGGGAACGGCTTTTCTGGACCCTTGGTGCACTTTGTGAGACCCTCGCGTGCGATCAGGCCAGTACTTGCTGGAGAGTTGTCGGCACTTGGTATACGTCGTTCCGGGTGCTCTTGTGAATTCGGCTCGTTGGGTGAACAATGAGGCCGTGGCGAACCACGAAGAGATTGAACTCGTTGACAGCGTGCTGACACAGCTCGTAGACGCCCTGAAGGCGCACAAGGTGGAGAGGGTGCTTCAGCTCTTCCGCGCCGACGCCGTTCTCTACGGATCCGAAGTCGGACAAGAAGCTGAAGGTGGACCGGAGCTGCGAAAGTTCTTCACGGAATTCGTCGCCCGCCCCGAGACCTATGGCTGGACGTGGGAAACGCCGCGAGCGGTCAAGCGCGGAGAGATTGTGTTCTTCATCGTTCCCGCCGTCAATGTCATCACGTGGCCCGACGGTTCACAGACCTCACGTCCGTACCGCTTAAGCGGCATGCTCGAGAAGGCGTACGCCGGACACTGGGAATTCAGTTTCTTCAACGGTGCTGAACCCGTACCGTCTCGCGTTGGTTCCTTCGTCGAGTAGCCGATCGTCACAGCGTCCTCGCGCTCGCAGTGAGAGGGTCCGTGGTGATCGCCACGTGAACGTTCCGTCACGATTTGCCCAAGTGATGCTTCGTCGGCGTCCTGAATTCGCTGGTCGGGAGAGGTGTCACACGCACGAAACACAAAGTGACTCTCATTGATGTAGTTTCAGCAACGGAGCAATGCGCTCCTCACCCGTGTCGTTTGCACCTTGGCATGGCGTGGTCACTGATAATTGTCCAGGAGGATTGGAATGAAGAAGGCATGGAGCCGTTCGGCTCTTGTCACCGCCAGCATGCTCGCGGTGAGCTCCATTGCAGTGGTCGGTGGGTCCGGCGTCGCTCAGGCGACAACGCGCTCGCACGTCACGTACGCAAAGACGCTCGCGTGTGAAGTCACGGACACCGGTGGTAAGAACGACAAGTCATTTAACGCCTCGGCGTTTCTCGGACTTAGCAACGCGGCGAAGTTGAGCAAGAACATCACGACGAAGGTGGAATCAACGCCTCCGAACGGTACGGAGTCGACGTACGACTCGGAAATCGCGACCTTCGTGAATGACAAGTGCAACATCATCATCACCGTTGGTTTCTTGATGTCCGACGCGACGTGGAACGCCGTGGTCGCCAACCCGAAGATTCACTTCGCGCAGGTTGACAACCCGGACGCCAGCCCCGGCAATGACGGCGTTGCGAACCCCCCGTACACCGGCTCGGAGCCGAACTACTTGGGTCTGACGTACTCGACCCAGCAGGACGCCTTCCTCGGTGGTTACGAGGCTGCGGCCTACGCGGCGTCGGTGAACCCGAACAGCCCGAAGGTTGCTACCTACGGTGGTCTGCAGTTCTCGTCGGTGACGTACTACATGGACGGCTACTACGACGGCGTGCAGTACTACAACTCGACGGTCAAGCCGAAGCACGATGTGCAGGTGCTGGGCTGGAACGAGAAGACCCAGACGGGAACCTTCATTGGTAGCTTCACCGACACAGCGGACGCCAGCACCGACACCACGGCCTTCTTGAACGAGGGTGCGACCACGGTGTTCCCGGTTGCCGGTTCTGACGGCCTCGGTACCACGGCTGCGGTGAAGACCTGGAATGGTTCGCACTCGGTCAAGGCGAATGTGGAATGGGTTGACACCGACGGCTGCGTCAGCGACGCCGCGGACTGCAGCATCTTCCTCAACTCGGTGACCAAGGGTGTCACGGCGTCGGTGACGGCTGCTGTTGTCGCTCAGGCCACGGGCGCCTTCAAGGGTGGAAACTACGTCGGTACGCTCGCCAACGGTGGCGCTGCCTTCGTGCAGGACTCCGGCACCGCCGCGAAGACTGTGACCGCCAAGACGCTGGCCGCGATCAAGACGATCACGGCGGGTATCGAAAAGGGCACCATCAAGGTTGCGGTGGGCGGCAAGTAGTCCGTTCCACGTACTTCCCAAAGAGGGAGGGTCGGGCTTTCGAGCCTGACCCTCCCTCTTTGTTTGTCACGTTCAGGTAAGGTCGGACTCTGTGAAACTCGAGCTTCGTGGCATCACCAAATCATTTGGGTCCCTCGTTGCCAACAAGGACATCAGCCTGGTTGTCGAGCCAGGACAGATCCACTGCCTCCTCGGCGAAAATGGCGCGGGCAAGTCAACGTTGATGAACGTCCTCTACGGACTTCTGACGCCCGACAGCGGTCAAATATTGATTGACGACAAGCCCATCACCATTCGTGACCCGAAGGACGCCGTGGCCCACGGCATCGGCATGGTGCACCAGCACTTCATGCTGATTCCCGTGTTCAACGTTCTCGAAAACATCATTCTCGGATCAGAAGACGTACGCCCGTGGCCCTTCATTGACCGCGAGGCCGCGCGGACACGCATTGAACAGATTGCAAACGAGTACAACTTTCAGATTGATCCCGACGCGATCATCGAAAACCTGCCGATCGGTACGCAACAGCGCGTGGAGATTCTGAAGGCCCTGAGTCACAACGCGAAGATTCTCATCTTGGATGAACCGACCGCCGTGCTGACCCCGCAAGAGACCGACGCGTTGATCGAGATTCTGAAAACGCTCAAGGAACAGGGCACGTCCATCATCTTCATCACGCACAAGCTGCGCGAAGTTCTCGCCATCGCCGACGTGATCACCGTTATTCGCTTGGGTGAAGTCGTGGGCTCCACCACACCGGACGAGGTCAACGAAGAAGAGCTCGCGTCCATGATGGTTGGTCGCGAGGTTGACCTGGTTGTGGACAAGACGCCGGCGACGCCTGGAGACGTGGTGTTGTCGGTGTCCGATTTGTACGTCGAAGACGATCGCGGTCTGACGGCGGTCAAGGGTGTGTCCTTTGATGTTCGCCGCGGCGAAATCCTGGCTATCGCCGGCGTGCAGGGCAACGGGCAAACGGAACTTGTGGAGGCGCTCACCGGCATGCGACCCGTGGTGTCGGGCAAAGTGTCCTTGAACGGCGACAACCTCGCCGGTCGATCTGTGCGCCATATCCTCGACGCGGGTGTCGCTCACGTGCCGGAGGACCGTCAAGTGCACGGTCTCATTCCCGGAATGTCCATTGCGGACAATCTCGTCCTCGACCAGATCCACAGCCCCAAGTTCGGGGGCATTTTCGGACGCAAGATCAAAGCCATCCGCGAAAACGCTGAAGTGCGCCGCAAGGAGTTCGACATCCGCTCTCCCGGCATCGACACCGCCGTGGGTGAACTGTCGGGTGGAAACCAGCAGAAGGTCGTCATGGCTCGTGAGCTGTCGCGGGAGCTCAAAGTGCTCATTTGTGCCCAGCCCACGCGAGGACTTGATGTCGGGTCGATTGAATTCATGCACAAGCAAATCGTCGCCAACCGTGATGCGGGGGCGGCGGTCATTATCGTGTCCTCCGAGTTGGACGAAGTCATCGCTCTCGGTGACCGCGTCGCCGTGCTCTACGACGGCCGGGTGCAGGACATCGTGCCGCCAACGACGTCGCGCGAGGAGTTCGGTCTGTTGATGGCCGGTGCGAGGTCTACTGAAGCAACGGGAGTGACGCCGTGAGCGAAGTGAGTACGAAAAAGAGTGCCTCTCAGCAAGTATTGGCATTCCTTCTGCGGATGCGCCAAGCGAACATGGCGCTCATTTTGCTCTTGTCCCTGTTTGTCGCCCTCGTCTTCGCGGGCTTCCTCATCATTCTGACCACGCCCGAACTGCTCACGTCCTGGGAGTCCTTCTTCTCGCACATGGGCGCCACTATCGCGCTGACGTGGAACACCATTACCTACGCGTACGTGCAGCTCTTCGAGGGTGCGGTGGTGAATTTCCACGACCTCCGCGTGCTCATCGACAACCCATCGATGGCGAATCTCGCGACCGTCTTGAATCCTCTTTTCGGGCCGTCAGGCACCGTGACCTACGCGACACCCCTCATCGTGGCGGGACTCGGTCTCGCCATTGGTTTCCAGAGTGGTCTGTTCGACATCGGTGGTCAGGGTCAAGTGATTGGCGGTGGCGCCCTGTGCTTGATCGTCGCAATCTCCGTGCATTTGCCGGCGATTCTTCTCGTACCGCTGGAGATCATCGCCGCCATGGCCGGCGGCGCGCTGTTGGCGGCCTTCGCCGGTGTTTTAAAGGCCTACACCGGAGCACACGAGGTCATCACCACCATGATGACCAGTCGCATCATCGGCTTCTTATTGCCGTGGTTCCTCACCTTGACCTTCATTGCGCGTCCGGGCTTTGCTGACGGTGCCTCAAAGGCCATCCCACCGGCTGGTCAGCTGCCCTTCCTATTGTCCGGCATCGGGTCCAATCTGCAATTGAGCTTGGGCTTCGTGTTCGCCGTCGCTTCGGTCTTCGCGGTTCAGTGGTTCTTCAATCGCTCGAAGTTGGGTTTCCAATTGAAGATGGTGGGTCAATCTCCCGAGGCGGCGCGCACCGCGGGTATTAACTCCAAGCGCGCGATCGTCGTGTCGCTGTCCTTGGCGGGGGCCATGCTCGGATTCGCGGGCATGATCGAGCTCACGGGCATTGACCACTTCATGAGCCCGAACTTTGGTGGTTCGTACGGCATCGACGCGATCGCGGTCGCCTTGATCGGTCGCAACAAGCCCTGGGGCGTGTTCGCCGCCGCACTCTTCTTTGGCGCGATGCAGTCGGGTGGTCTCGCGATGCAGTCCGCCACGCAGCTGCAACCGTCGCTGGCACTCGTGATCCAGGCGGTGGTCGCCTTCTGTGTCGCCACACCGTTCCTGGTCGTGGACATCTTCAAGTTGAAGAACGGTGAGCGGTACGCCACCTCGACTGCTGCGGGAGGTTGGGCGTAATGAGCAACGTAACGACCACTCCGGAAATCGTCACGATTGACAATCTCCGCACCATCACGCGAACGCGCTCACTTGGATACGGCATCTCGCTGATTGTCCTGGGTGCCATTGAAGTCCTCTGGTTTGGGTCAACACCGTCGTCGATTCACACGCAGATCCAGCTCGCCTACAACAGCGCCACATCGGTGCCCGAACTCAGTTCCTGGCTCAGGGTTCTCGTCCTCGTCCTTGGCGTTCTGGTACTCCCGCTCGCGTTCGGGCCCTCGGTCTTCTCGCCTCTGCCCCGTCTGCCTCGTGCGGCTCGCATCGTCGCGGCCATTGTGGGTGTGTTGTTCGTCGCCTGGCCTATCTCCTTATGGCTGGGGATCAATCAGGACGGCCAGATCCGAGATTTCTTGGTGTCGGTTTCGGTGACCGGGTACCTCTTTGGTGCCATTAGCGCCGTTGTCGGCGCCATTGTGGTGTGGCGCCGCTTCGACCGCCTCGCGTCTCCGCTGCTGTACGCGGGCATTGTTCTCTTCATTCTCGCGTTCTTGATTTGGGTTGCCCGGATCACCCCCATTGACAACCTTCCCCTGCCGCTCACCGGCATCTTGTGGGGCGCAATCCAGTGGTCGCCGTTCTTGGCTCTTGGGGCCCTCGCCGGAACCATGAGCGAACGCTCAGGCGTGGTGAACATCGCGATCGAAGGTCAGTTCATTGCCGGTGCCCTCGTCTCCACTCTCGTCGCCAGTGCGATGAACGGAACCGGCATCTCGCTCTGGCTGGCGTTGTTGCTCGCGGGATCGATCGGCATGGTGTTCTCGTGGGTTCTCGCGCTGATGGCGAATCGGTACCGAGCGAATCAGATCATCGTCGGCATTTTGTTGGTGTCCTTCGCCACCGCCGTGTCGCAGTTCATCTCCGACGCGGTTTTGGACGTGCACCAGAACCTCAATCAGACCCTGACGTTGCCGACGTGGAACGTGCCAGTCCTGTCGCGTATCCCCGTCGTCGGCCCGGTGCTCTTCGCGCAGAACATCATCGTCTACATCACCATTGGGATGGCGGTCTTCACGAACGTCCTGCTGTTCCGCACGCGCTGGGGACTTCGGACCCGGTCCGTCGGTGAAAAGCCGATCGCGTCCGAGACCGTCGGTATCAATGTGTTCCGGATGCGATACGCCGCCACGATCCTCGGTGGATTCCTCGCTGGACTCGGTGGGGCCGCTCTCACCTTGGGTAAGGACACGCAGTTCGCCTTTGGTATGTCGAACAACTTCGGATACGTAGCACTCGCCATCATGATCTTTGGTCGCTGGCGTCCCTACGGGGCACTCGTCGCCTCGTTGTTGTTCGGATTCACCGCGTCACTCGGTGCGCAGGTGAGCATCTGGTCGGGCCAGACGCACATTCCGGGCGCTTTCATTGACGCCTTGCCCTACGCGGTGACGATCCTGGTGGTCTCGGGTCTGGTGGGACGCATTCGTCCCCCCGCCGCCGACGGTCTGCCGTTCGTGCGCCGCTAGACACACTCGCCACGGACACCTTTGGTCCTCGCGCAGTACGGTGACGGGGAGACACAGCCGGAGGCGTCATGAACGACGAGATCTTTGACCTAGACGAACTGGCGCAAGAGGCGTACATCTTCTTCTATCCGCTCGTGATGGCGGCGGTGACCCGAGAGGTGATGACCTCGGGTCCCGACGGACAATCCTCCGGTCGCGGACCGGCCAACACGTTTCACCACGTGCGCGCGTTTCCGACCGCGGATTTTCGCGACGTCGTGCGACCAAACTTTGACACGCTCTATTCATTGGCGTGGCTGGATCTCGACGCCGAGCCCATGGTCGTCACAGTGCCCCCGACGCCCGATCGCTACATCCTCCTGCCGTGTTACGACCTTTGGAGCGACGTCTTCGCGGTTCCCGGGACACGCACGCTCGGCGAGGCGGGGTACCAGTTTGCGTTGTGCGGACCGAACTTCACGGGTGCGATCCCCGAGGGTATTCATCGCATCGATGCGCCGACCAACGAGGTTTTCATTATTGGTCGCACCCAGACCAATGGCACAAACGACTACGAGGCGGTCCACGCAGTGCAAGACGGGCTGGTGGTCGAGCCACTGTCGCACCTCGGACAGGGCCCACAGCCGAGCCCCGAAACCCCGAAGGTCACGGGGCCCGATCCGATGAAGAGGGTCAACGCCATGGACGCGGCGACCTTTTTCGAGTTGGCCGCGAACCGTCTCACGCGCAATCCTCCCCACGACGCCGACTGGAGTCAGATGGCGCGGCTTGCGCGGCTCGGCATTGTGCCGGGGCGAAGCTTCTCCTACGCCGAGCAGTCGCCCGACGTGCGCGCGGCTCTCGACACCGCGCCGTCGCGCGCCATGGGGTACATGGTGCAGCGCTTTCCGACCATGGCGCCTCTGACCAACGGATGGGTCGTGCTGCGCGACACCATGGGAAGTTGGGGCACGTTCTATCTGAAGCGCGCCCTCATTGCTCTCGTGGGGCTCGGTGCGAATCCCGTCGAGGACGCGGTGTATCCCATTTTGCAAATTGACGCCGACGGCAACAAGCCCGACGGCACAAACCGGTACGTACTGCGCTTTGCGCCTGACGCCTTTCCACCGGTTGATGCGTTCTGGTCCCTCACGATGTACGACGCCGTGGGTTATCAAGTCGCGAACGATCTCCAGCGCTTCGCTCTCGGTGACCGCGACGTCCTCACGTACGACGCGGACGGATCACTTTCGATCTACATCCAAAACGAGCGACCAGAAGACGCAGAAGTGGCCAATTGGCTACCCGCGCCCGCGGGTGCGATGGGGCTCACGTTGCGGCTCTACCTACCGCGCGAGAGTGTGCTGAGTGGCGCGTGGGTCCCACCGCCGCTCACGCGCCGCTGACGGTCGCGTCCGCGACTGCGGAGAGTTGACCGTCGCTCGGTGACGAGTCCGCACGTCCGCCCCGGCGCGTGCTCCACTGGTCGATGCCGAGGGCCACGATCAGCACCAGCGCCACGTCCATCGTCACGCGGTAACGCCAGTGCCCGACGAACGTGGCCGCGACCAGAAATGAGTTGAGGATCAGAGCGAGAAACAACCCGTGCGGCCAGTTCGCGCGTCGCTGCCGCCACCACAGAGCCGCGGCGGCGAGCGCAACGATGTAGAAGGAAATGCCTTGCGCCCATGTGGCCCACGCGGGTTGGCCACCGAGAGTGCCCATGTGGACCACCCAGCCCGGCCGATAGAGACCGAGGAACCACGCCACTCGCATCGACACGACCAGGGGAAGACGGTGCCAGTGGTGCTCGGCGTAAGTCAGGCCGAGGTTTTTCATGACGGCGGACTGGACCGACTCGTCAGAGCTCACTTTGGTCGCCGTGTTTTGGGCGGCGTTCCAGCAGGCGGGGGAGTCGTAGCCGATCAGTGCGCTCGAGTAATAGGTATCACCACAATTGGCGCCCGCAAGAGTGATGCCGATGTTGTTCGATAGCAGAACCGAATCCGCGAAGCGTCCTTCGTTGTAGAGGGCCCACGGGACGATCACGGCGGCCGCGACGCCCAGCGCGGCCGCGAAGCGGGCGAGGTCGGCCACCCACGACGTCCGCTGGGGTGATCGCCAAATGGCGAAGGCGGCGAGAACAAAGAGGACCGGCGCAATCTCGGGACGCGCGAGTAACACGAGACCCGCCAGGAGGCCCAGAGTGAGAATCTTGGGCCAGGTAACGCCTCGACGGCAGCGCAGGTAGACGTAGACGCTGCAGGTCACGAGGAGAGCCGCGACGGGTTCGGACACGACGAGGCCGTCTCTCACCCAAAAATCGGGGTAGACAGCCGCGAGTCCGGCCGCCCAGAGACCCACTTTCTCGCCCCCTACTTCGCGACCGGTCAGACCCATCATGACGACGTTGGCGACGCCCACGAGCACCATGACATTGCGCAGTCCGGCCAGCGCGTGCGGGAAGAGCCACGCCACGGGGGATACGAGGATCGACGTGAGCGGACCATGCTGCGCGGTGGGCAGGCCGGTGAAGATGCTGGTCCAAGCGTGGGGGCCGAAGAGTTCCTTGGCCATGCCCATGTACCAGGCTTCGTCCGTGAGTGCGGCGTAGGGAAGTTCGAGCCGGACGTAGATCAATCGCCAGGCGAGAGCGGCCGCCGCGATGACCGTGAGAACACGGAAGAATGACGATGATGCCGTCCGCTGCAGTGTCGAGCGCAACGACCGCGCGGCCAACGTCATTCCGTCGGCATCGGCCGTGGAGCGCGGTGGCGTCACCACTCGACGTGGTCGGCGTTCACTGCTCGCACGTCGCGTCCGGGGTACGTCAAGTAGGCGAAGTGTTCGTTCACGAAGTCAATAATGACCTCTGCGTCAACGTCACGACCGGCTAAGTGGAGCGGACCGGTGGTGTGCGCGTCGCGTACCAAGGTGACGTCAAATCCCTTCGCGAGTGCGGCGTGGGCGGTGGTGTTCACGCAAAAATCTGACGCGGCTCCGGTGACGATGAGCCGCGTCGTGCCGAGCTCACTGAGGAGAGCCTCGAGCTCCGTGTCCGCAAAGCTGTCGCGGTAGTTCTTTGCAACCACCGGGTCATTCACGTCGCGGTCGAGGTCTTCGACGATTTGCCAGCCGGGCTCGCCGGGCAGCATCCATTCGTCACTGTGCTGCACGAACACCACCGGCACGCGGTCCTGACGGGCGCGGGCGATGAGACTATTGATGCGCGCTACCACGCCTTCGACGTCGTGCGCGCCGTCCACGACGGCGTTTTGTACATCGATCACGAGGAGGGTTGTTGATGGCGACTCCGACATGGTCCGAGTGTACGTGGACCACGAACCCGCGTCCTGCGACATGATGGAGTGGTGACGCTGTCTCCGTCGGACGCAACCCTTCTCGGTATTCCCACGGCGTGGACGAACAATTGGACGAGAGAGTCGCGCGAGATCTACGCGGAGCTGATGCACGTGCCGACGAGGGGCATTTGGCTGTCGGTCGCACCCATGACGTTCGCCGAACTCACCTCGCTCGTGCTTCCGGAGGACTGGCGCCCCTCGGGCGCGGGCCGCACGGAGCACGATGCGGCCGTTTTCCTGCGCTCACCCGGAGGACGCGAGGACGGACCCCTGCGTCAGGTGGTGGTCTGCGGCGAGCGATTCGTCCACGTGGCGCAGCCGGGAACACGGGACCGGGGTGTTCCCGACGCGGTCGTGATGGATGTCCTCAAGTACCACCGCGTCCTGTATCGCCAGGGGCGACGTGTGGCCGCGTTGAGGGATTCCGAGGGATGTATCTACATTCTCCAGGTATCTGACGCCGAACGTCCATCCGGTCGTGTGGCGGGTGGCGCTCAGTGTCCGCAGGGGTGGACCCGGCATCTGATCGAACTTGACGACGTGTGGGTGTGCGATGTGCCCGCGCCCGCGCGCATCGTGTCCCTCGGCTCGGGGGAAATTTTCCACGGCCCCATTGATCTTGGTGGCAGAGCGCTCGCACCTGTGGCACATTGAGTGCGGACACAGATGTCGTGAGTGAGTGAGTGAGGCGAAGTGAGTGAGTTGACCTATATCGGGCGCGACGGCGGCGCACCTGTGATGCCGGGGAATTTCTCGCCTCGTCGTGGTCCCGCTCGGCGCGTTCTCGCGGCGCTCGTAGTCATTCTCGCTCTTCTCGTTGCGGCGAGCGTCGGGTACGCCGCTCACGGGTCTACGAAGCATCCGACGACGACGACCACAACCGTGTTCGGTCAGTTACCCAAAGTGAATACCGTCGGGGACAGTTGCCTGTCGACGAATGTCACAACTCTCTCGGGGCTCACAACATTCCTCCTCAACGTGCGCAACCTCACGGCGACCCTGCAGTCGCCCACCGCATCAACCTGCGTCGTCGTTGACGGCGACGGCTCGGGGGCGAGTATTGAACTGAACGCGACGGGAGACGACGGATCCCAGCATCGCGGTCACATTGTGGTGGCGACATCCGCGTGTGTGGGGTGCAATCTCTCCGAGCTGTGTCACTACTCGACGTTCTACTCGCACGAAGCAGCGTCGTCGCAGTATCCGTGTGAAGGTGGGACGCCGTCCGGCGAAGTTGTGCGCTACCTCACCGGATCGCGCACCTCGAACGGCGTCACCATCCTCGTCACCGATCCCGCGGGATCCCAGGCACCCCTGTCCTTCAGCAGCGAACCGTATCCACAGACGACGGTTCTGCATATGGACGCTAACAATGTCCTGTCGTCGTACTACTGCTACGCCGCGTCCTCGCTCTCGTACTGCGGGGCGAATGTCTCGCCATTCGTTCACGCCGTCACCGCGGGGCAGGGGTTCTAGGTCCACGGTCGTCGTGGTGGACGCCGCGTCGTGCCTGCTCTACCGTGGGGACAGACACAGCAAAGAGGGGAATCATGGCCGATCTCGTTGTCAACGGTGATGTTCTTGAAGTGCATCTGAGCGCCACCGAGCGACTCGAATCCCTGCACGGCAATATCTCGGTGCCTCTATCGGCCGTGCGCACCGTCGACGTCCTTGATGACGCCATGAAAGCAATTCACGGGATGCGTGTGGGCACGGGGATCCCGGGAATGACGGCGGTGGGAAACTTTCTTGCGAAGAATTCACGAGTATTCGCCGTGATTCACCACGACGAGCATCGCGGCGTGCGGGTGAAACTCGAGGGCGCTTCCTTTGATGAACTCATCATCGGGTGTGCCAATCCGCAGGAAGTGGCCGACGCTATACCCGTCACGGCCACCTGAGGCGCCGGCGTTCACACAAAATTCTTCAGTCCTCAGCATTCGTTTAAAGTCACCTTGTAGAGTCGCCCTCGTGGCTCCTCTCGACGATTCCTACGACTTGGCCCTTGCGGCGTCGTCGCTGCGCGCGAGTTCTGCGGACGTACACAGTTTGTTGAAAGCACTCGCGCAGCAATTGACCGACGCGCTCGGCGAGCGCATGAGTGTGCAAAAGGCCGGAGGGTTGTTCAAGAAGTCCGATCAGATCGCCGCCCTGCGTATTTCCCTCTCCGGCGATCAGTTCGAGGCCGTGGTCGATGGGTCACGCCTCAAGTGCACGGTCGGACATATCTCCGGCGGCATCAAGATTCGCACCGAGACCCTGGACATGGAGGAGTGGTTGTTGAAACTCCTCGAAGGGTTGAATCTCGAAGCAGCGCACAGCGAGTCCGCACAACGCGCACTCGAAAACATTGTTATTGGAGGACAGTGATGGCTCAGGAACCGAACGATCTTCCCCAGGCAACGGGACACCGACTCGAGGAGCTCGAGAAGGGTCTGTTCACCTCCGACCTCTCGGTCAATGAATTCCTTCTCGTGAAGGAAGCCGGCTTCCACCCTGTTGGTTTCGTCATGGGTTCGTCGATTTACCACATCGGGATCCAAACCCGTAAGTGGGGATCAAGCCAGGAACTCACCAAGCTCACGGAGGCGATGTACAACGCACGCGAGCTCGCGATGACCCGTATGGAAGAAGAAGCCGCCGAACTTGGGGCCGACGGCGTGGTGGGCGTGCGCCTCAACGTCAATTACTACGAGTGGGGATCGGACGCGGCGGAATTCATTGCCGTGGGAACGGCGGTGAAGGCCGAAGATGGCGTCTCGCGTCTCAACGCCCTCGGGAAGCCCTTTACCTCCGACCTCTCGGGCCAGGACTTCTGGACCCTGAACCAAACCGGGTACGCCCCCCAAGGTCTCGTCATGGGCACCTGCGTGTACCACATCGCCCACCGTGGCCTGATGTCCACCCTCGGGAGCACCGGCCAGAACGTGGAACTCCCGAATTTCACGCAAGCTCTCTACGAAGCGCGCGAATTGGCGATGACGCGCATGCAGGACGAAGCAAATCGCCTGGGCGCGACCGGCATTGTCGGGGTGCGTCTCGAAGAGAAGTCCCACCAGTGGGGTTCGCACACCATTGAGTTCCTGGCTCTCGGCACGGCGGTCGGAAAGACGGGTGCGGACGTCACGTTGCCGCGTCCCACGACCATCATTTCGCTCGACAACTAATGACGCCGGAACCCACTGACCTTCCCGAGGCTGCCGAACGTCGATTGACGTCCGGAGCGTTTTCGTCCGGACTCAGCGTGGCCGACTTCGCGGCGTGTTTGGAGATGGGACTCGAACCGGTGGGCTTGGTGCAGGGATTTTGTGCCATGCAGTGGAACGCACTCGGGCCGACCATGGGTTCCTTCGTGCAGCCGTTTGTGCCGGGATCGGCGGGCTACTCGGAGACCTTCCGGTGCCCGCACGGCTTCGTGTCGAATGACCACCGCGTGTGGGGCCAGAATTTCGAACAGACCTGGTTCCAGAATTCTTGGAAGAACGGTTTCGATCTCGCCCACAAACGCATGATCGAAGAAGCGCAGGAAGCGGGCGCTCACGGCGTGGTCGGTGTGGTCGACGCCCAGCAGCCCATGGGCGACGGCGGCATCCTCGAATTTCATTTGAGCGGCACCGCGGTGCGCGTGGCGGGTGCGGGGCCGCTCACTCAAATTCCCTTTTCGACCTACCTCGCCGGCCAGCGACTCGCCAAGGTCGTTGAGGCGGGCTTTGCGCCGGTGAGCGTGGTGGCGTCGTGGGGCTCGGTGCGGATGTGGCCGTACTGCATGACCGAGTACCAATTGCACGGACGTGGTCTCTCGAGCTTCGCCTCCAGCATTCCACCCTCCGAAGTGGATCAGTTGGTCCGCGCTAAGACGCGCAGCCGTTACATCGCTCGCGAAGCTGCCCGTCGTGCGTTGCACGGGGACGCTCTTCACGGCACGACGGTCACGTCGTCGGAGCACGAGCACTCACAAGGTGAGGTTGATTTTCACACGCTGCTGCGCGGGAACCGGATTCGACGCTTCAAGGACTTTGAAGCACTGCCCGTACCCCAACCGACAGTGAGGTTGTCATGAGCCCGCTGACGCCACCCTCGCAGGACATCAACCTGAAGGACGAAATGCGTCGCGCCCTCGCGGCCTACGCCGCCGGCCCGGGATCAAATCCGCACGGCACGACGTCGGACTTGTCGATGGACGAAGAGTTGAATCTCCACTCCATTGGCTGGGAGCCCGTGGAGTTTGTGGGTGGATTCTCCGCATTTTCGACGCCCTCACTGACATGGTCGTGGGGTCAGGGCGAGATCGGGGCCGCGTCATACGCGCACGAGCAGGCCTTCGACCTCGCGTTGGCGCGTCTCCACCAGGAGGCGGCCGCGGCGGGCGGCCATGGCGTCGTTGGCGTGCAGGTGACGCGCTCGATTCACCAGAGTCACACCGAGGTGTCGCTGATGGGCACCGCCGTGCGCCCCGTCGGCGCGGCGGCGGTGGATCCCCAGCGCGTCTTTACCTCTGACCTGTCCGCGCGCGACTTCACTCTCTTGATGGTGGCCGGCTGGGAGCCGCTCGGCCTCGCGGCCGGAGCGTCCTTTGTGTTTGCGCCCCGACGCAGCATGGGGACCGTCCTGTCCCAACAGTCCCAGAATGTCGAGCTCACCAACTTCACCGAAGCGATGTACAACGCGCGGGAAACGGCGATGGAGCGCATGCAGAGCAAAGCCCTCGCTATGAAGGGCACCGGTGTCGTGGACGTCAAGGTCTTCGAGGGTCCCATGTATTTCGCGTCCCACGCGGTGGGGTTCACGTCGTGGGGGACGGTGGTGCGCTTGCGCGCTGACGAACATCGCCACATCACGCCCACGGTGGTGGTGCCCCTCGACGACGCGGTGGTGGCCTTTGAAGCGGCCACGCTGGGTGAGGTCTAGCCGCGCCGAGGTTCGACATCGCCGGTGCGCGAATTCACACGGGAGAAACGCGTGAGAGCGTCGTCGTCTGCAAGTATGCGAGTACGCACATACGTGCGCAGAGCATGCACCTGTGAGGGATAGCACCACAGCGAGATAGTGAGGTAGTGCCATGGCGGACGTCGTTCGAGCAGCATTGGTCCAAGCGAAGTGGACCGGGTCGAAGGCCACGATGATTGACGCACACGAGCGATTCGCGCGCGAGGCCGCGAGCCAAGGCGCGCAGGTCATCTGTTTCCAAGAGCTCTTCTACGGGCCGTACTTCTGCCAGGTGCAGGACGCGGAGTTCTACGAGTACGCCGAGGCGGTCCCGGAGGGGCCGACCGTCCAACGATTCCAGGCACTCGCCAAGGAACTCAACATGGTGATGGTGCTGCCGGTCTACGAAGCCGAGCAGGAGGGCGTCCTCTACAACACCGCGGCCGTCATTGACGCCGACGGCACGTATCTCGGCAAGTACCGCAAGACCCACATTCCTCAGGTGAAGGGCTTTTGGGAGAAGTTCTACTTCCGTCCGGGCAACCTCGGGTACCCGATCTTTGACACCGCCGTGGGCCGTATCGGGGTCTACATCTGTTACGACCGTCACTTCCCGGAAGGTTGGCGTGCGCTCGGTCTCGCGGGAGCGAAGATTGTCTTCAACCCCTCCGCCACCTCACGCGGACTTTCGGCGTACCTCTGGCAGCTCGAGCAGCCGGCGTCCGCAGTAGCGAACGAGTACTTCGTCGGCGCCATCAACCGCGTCGGGATCGAAGAGCTCGGCGACAACGACTTTTACGGCCAGAGCTACTTCGTCTCGCCCCGCGGACAATTCGTCGGTGAGGTGGCGAGCACGAATGACGAAGAACTCGTGGTGCGCGACCTCGACATGGGCCTTCTGCAGGAAGTCCGCGAGCAGTGGGCCTTCTACCGCGACCGTCGTCCCGACATGTACGGACCCCTGACGGAGGCCTAAGCGGATGTCGAAGATTCTCATTAAGAACGGTCGCGTCATCTCGACGACCGGGGTCGTCGAACACGATCTCTTGATTGACGGTGAGAGCATCGCCGCGCTCGGCGCGCCGGGGTACTTCGACGCTGTCGAGCCGACGTGCGACCGCGTCTTTGACGCCGCCGGCAAGTACGTGCTGCCGGGCGGCATCGACGTGCACACGCACATGGAACTGCCCTTCGGTGGCACCCACGCCTCGGACACGTTCTCGACGGGCTCCGTGGCGGCCGCGTGGGGAGGAACCACCAGCATCATCGACTTCGCCGTTCAGCGCACCGGAGAGCGTGTGCACGACGGACTCGCCGCGTGGCACGCCAAGGCGGATGGCCAGTGCGCCATCGACTACGGCTTCCACATGATTATTGGCGGGGTCGATGAAGACTCGCTGGCCGCGATGCGAGACCTCACGAACAACGAAGGCATCACCAGTTTCAAGTTGTTCATGGCCTATCCCGGGGTCTTCTACTCCGACGATGGTCAGATCTTGCGCGCCATGCAGACGGCGAGCGAACTGGGTTCGATGATCATGATGCACGCGGAGAATGGTCCGGCCATCGACGTCCTCGTGGCCCAAGCTCTCGCGCGCGGCGAAACGGACCCGAAGTACCACTCGCTCACGCGACCCGTCGAGATGGAAGAAGAAGCCACCTTCCGCGCCATCATGCTGGCGAAGGTGGCCAAGGCGCCCCTCTACATCGTGCACATGAGCGCGAAGGAAGCCGTCGAGGCCGTGGCTGGCGCGCGTGGCCGGGGAGCGAACGTTTTCGGCGAAACCTGCCCGCAGTATCTGTACTTGAGTCTCGAAGAGCACCTGGCAAAAGCGGGCTTCGACGGAGCGGCCTACGTCTGTTCAACGCCGTTGCGCGCGCACAGCGAGGGTCACCAGGAGGCGTTGTGGAACTACCTGCGCACCAATGACTTGTCCGTGGTCTCCACCGACCACTGTCCCTTCTGCATGAAGGGCCAAAAAGATCTCGGCCTCGGGGACTTCTCGAAGATTCCGAACGGCATTGGCTCGGTGGAGCACCGCATGGACCTGCTCTACCAGGGTGTCGTCACCGGAGAGATCACCCTCGAGCGTTGGGTGGAGATCTGTTCGACGACGCCGGCGCGCATGTTCGGTTTGTACCCACAGAAGGGTGTTCTGCTCCCCGGGTCCGACGCCGACGTCGTGATTTACGACCCGCACCGTTCCACCGACATCAGCGCCGCCTCGCACCACATGAATATGGACCACTCGGCCTATGAGGGCATCCACGTGGATGGTCACGTCGACACGGTGATCTCCCGGGGATCCGTCCTCATTGAGAACGATACGTTCACCGGTCGCGTCGGTCACGGGAAGTACCTTAAGCGGGGTCTGAGCCAGTACCTGTTGTAAGGCGCCCTGCGCACACTGTCACCATCACACTGATCACGGAGTTGCATTATGGATTTTGGCGTTGTCCTTCAGACCAACCCTCCCGCCCAACAGGTCATCGACCTCTCGGTGCAGGCCGAGAAGGTCGGTTTCTCCTACGTCTGGACCTTCGACAGCCACATCTTGTGGGAGGAGCCTTTCGTCATCTACAGCCAGATTTTGGCCAAGACCTCGAAGGTCATCGTCGGGCCCATGGTCACCAATCCGGCCACCCGCGACTGGACGGTGACGGCCAGCCTGTTCGCGACGCTCAATGAGATGTACGGGAACCGCACGGTCTGCGGCATCGGGCGTGGGGATAGTGCGGTGCGCGTCGCGAAGGGCAAGCCCACGAGTATCGCGACGTTGCGCGAGTCCATTCACGTCATCCGCGAACTAGCCAATGGTCGTGAAGTCGAGTACAACGGATCGTCCCTGCACTTCCCGTGGGGCGCTGCGTCGTCCCTCGAAGTCTGGGTGGCGGCCTACGGACCGCGGGCACTGGAAGTCGCGGGACAAGTCGGTGACGGCTTCATCTTGCAGCTGGCTGACGTGGACATTGCCAAGTGGATGATTACCTCCGTGCGCGACGCGGCGGAGAAGGCGGGGCGTGACCCGTCCGCCATCACCTTCTGCGTCGCCGCGCCGGCCTACGTCGGTGACGACATCGCCCACCAACGCGATCAGTGCCGTTGGTTCGGTGGGATGGTCGGCAATCACGTGGCCGACATTGTCGAGCGCTACGGCGCCGAAGGCTCCGCCGTCCCCGCGGCCCTCACCGAGTACATCAAGGAACGCCAGGGCTACGACTACGCCGAACACGGCCGAGCGGGAAACACGCACACGCAATTCGTGTCCGACGAGATTGTCGACCGCTTCTGCGTGCTCGGCAGCACGGCGGACCACGTCGCGAAGCTCGAGGAACTCAAGAGCATCGGTGTTGACCAGTTCGCCGCGTACCTGCAGCACGACGGGATCCAGCCGACCCTGAACGCCTACGGTACCGACATCATTCGCGCCCTGCGCTAGTTCTCCGCACGCCGCCTAGCGAGCGACGTCTCGGTGCTGGAGTAGACGGGTGAGGGACCAGATGGACCAGGGCGCAAGCGCCGCTTTGGTGTACGCCACGTGAAGTCCGACGTGGGTGTCCGGTTCGATTTTGGAACGAAACTGATTGATGCCCGAGAACCGAAAACTCTTGTCAAAGATCGGGAAGATGCGACGACCGAGTGGTCCGAGGGCCGCGAGTGGATCGCCCTTGCTGTCGGGGGACCATAAGGGGAGTGGTCCATTGGACGCAATGGTGAATCCATCGTCACGCAGGGTGCTGAGCGCATGGGCCATCGCGCCCTCCAGAGCTCCGCGCTCGGCGTCGGGCCGACGCACGATGTCCTGGAGATACCATCCGTGATCGTTGAGTGGCGTGCAGGTCACTGACGCCACCGTGCGCCCGTCGTGACGCGCCACGAAATACCGTCGTTCGCCGACGAGATCGAGAGCGTCGTTGCGCAGGAAAGAATCGGTCCGTCGCTCGTGTCGTTCGTCTTTCCAGGCCTCCTCAAGTTCGACGAGGTCGCGACGTCCGTCGAGGTCGACGAGGGGATGAATCTCCTGAAACGTCACCCCCGCTTTGCGCGCGTGACTGGTGGCCCACCGAATCTTTTGCCGGCGCCCGCCCTCGAGGGACCACTGCGGAAGATCAACGAAGGTTTCGCTGCCAATCCAGAGTGTCGACATACCGAGATGCACCGCGTCATCGCGCGTTTCGTCGTCGCATTGAATGACAAAGACGCCGCGACGACGACGAGCGGCGTACGCCAGGACGGCGGCCAACGCGTCACGTCGGGCGCTGCGAGGCCCGACCGGCGATCGCCACACCATCACGCACGCCGCCGCGTCGAGGAAGAAACAGAATCCCTGTCGGTCGGCAGAGAACATCACTCGCCACGGATCGGGACCGAGCACCGTGTAGTGGCCCGCGAGACGACCATGTGTCGCCAGCCCGTCGCGAATGTCACGTTCGTGATCGCGAGCGAGTGGGGCGAGGGCGAGCGGCATGAGAGAAAAAGGGTAGGTCACGTTCGTCACGGTCATCACGATCTCGTGAGGTGGTTATAAATGTTTTTGACGACGACCTCTGGCGAACAGCCATACTGGCTTTCTAGTCTCCGTGGAGGAGAACAGAGGAGTAGCCATGAGCGTTACCCCGAAAGGTGCATCAACAAAGAAGCGCGTACTCCTCGCCGCCGTCGACGAGTTGCGAGAAGTGGGGCCCACTCGCTTGCGACTCCAGAGCGTGGCGGAACGCGCCAACGTGACGGTCTCGACGGTGGCCAACATTTTTGATGGACGAGAATCCTTGATTGCGGCGGCCGTCCTCGAGCGGATCACCATGATCACCCAAGAGCTCTTCGACGTCACGCTCGGGGCAATGGAGGGTGATTTCGTTCGCCCCGCCGTCTTCGTCGCCCATCTCGCGGATCCGGCTCAGGTTCGGTCGCGCAATGAGGCGCGCCGGGAATTCGTGTCCCTCGCGTCGATGGCCCACAACAATCCCGCGGCGGAAGAGGAAATCTCACGGATCACAAAATCTCATCGTGAGCGACTTATCAATGTGGGTCGCCTCCTCGAGTCGAAGGGTCTCTTTGCGCCGGGAATCACGGCGATCATGTTCGTTCGTATCTATATGGGTGTGCTCTACGGACAGACCGTCTTCGAAGAGCGCGGCGGCTACGAGGTGAGCGACGACGAGTGGAGCGCGGCGATGACCCGCGTCGCGAGCAGCCTCTTTACCGATGAGGCTCTGGAGGCGTAGAGACCCTGCCGCGCGCCATTGGCGGTTCCGGAAAGGGTCGCCCAGCCTCGCGTCGGGCTTGGTAGCGTTCACCCGTGGTCTCTCTCCCGCTTCGTTCGCAACACGCTCCGGAGATTGGCGGCGCGGACATCACCTTCGCACCGCCCGCCCGCCCCTCGCTCTTGGGGAGCGAGGCGGAACTAAGAGTCGCTCTCGGTGGTCTGAGTGGCGTCGACGCCGTGGGCGCGAATGCGCGGGTGGCGGCGCTCGGGACGCGTTCGCTCAAGCAGGGGACCAAGCGCGCCCTCTTGGATCTCGCAATCTCAATGATCGACCTCACGACGCTGGAAGGCATGGACACGCCCGGCAAAGTGAGGTCACTGTGCACCAAGGCCCTGCGGCCCGATCCGTCGGACCCGTCGGTTCCTCACGTCGCCGCCGTGTGTGTCTACCCCGACCTCGTGGAGATGGCGCGAAATTTTCTCGGTGATGCGCCGGTGGCGGTCGCGTCTGTCGCCACGGCATTTCCGTCGGGTCGTGCCTCTTTGAACGTGAAGTTGGCCGATGTGCGTGAGGCGGTGGCCGCCGGCGCGAACGAAATCGACATGGTCATTGACCGTGGTGCTTTCCTCACGGGAAAGCTGGGTCTCGTCTACGACGAAATCGTCGCGGTGAAAGAGGCGTGTGGCTCAGCGCACCTCAAGGTGATCCTCGAGACGGGCGAACTTGTCACTCTCGATAATGTGCGGCGCGCCAGCTGGCTGTCGATGTTGGCCGGCGCCGATTTCATCAAGACGTCCACCGGAAAAGTGCCCGTGGCGGCCACTCCTCCCGTTGTGCTGGTCATGCTCGAAGCCGTGCGAGATTTCGCCGAAGAAACGGGCGTCGTGGTGGGCGTGAAGGCGGCCGGAGGTATCCGGTCAGCCAAAGATGCTCTCAAGTACTTGGTGCTCGTCAACGAGACGGCCGGCTCGGCGTGGTTGACGCCCGATCTCTATCGTTTCGGCGCATCGTCGCTGCTGAATGACTTGCTCATGCAGCGCGCGAAGCAACGCGACGGGCATTACGTTCGATCCGATCGATTTAGTGGGGACTGACCATGAGTGAACTTCAGCACCAGACATGGTCTCGTTTGAATGACCTCGAATACGCACCGGCTCCCGAATCACGGGATATTGTGTCGATTCGACCGAACTACGGACTGTTTATTGACGGCCAGTTCACCGATCCGGGGTCGCACCAAGGCTTCCAGACGATCAATCCGGCCACCGAGGCACCTCTCGCCACCGTGGCGTTGGGCTCGGCGGCGGACGTGTCGCGCGCGGTGATTTCCGCGCGACGCGCCTACGACCAGGTCTGGTCCCAGATGCCGGGCAAAGAGCGGGCCAAGTACCTCTTCCGTATCGCGCGACTCATCCAGGAGCGCTCTCGCGAGCTCGCTGTGGTCGAGACCCTCGACAACGGCAAGCCCATTCGTGAGTCCCGCGACGTTGATGTTCCTCTCGCCGCTGCCCACTTCTTCTATTACGCCGGCTGGGCGGACAAACTCGAGCACGCCGGTTTTGGTGCCCAACCGCGTCCCCTCGGCGTGGCGGGGCAGATCATTCCCTGGAATTTCCCGCTCCTTATGGCGGCGTGGAAACTCGCGCCGGCCCTCGCCGCCGGGAACACCTGTGTCTTGAAGCCGGCAGAGACGACACCGCTGAGCGCCCTCATTCTGGCGGAGATTCTGCAGCAAGCAGAAATCCCACCGGGCGTCGTCAACATCGTGACCGGCGACGGCTCGACCGGTGCCGCGTTGGTGTCGCACCCGGGCGTGGACAAGATCGCCTTCACCGGTTCTACGGAAATCGGACGTCGTATTCAACGTGAACTCGCGCCCTCGGGCACGCACGTCACGCTGGAACTCGGTGGCAAGGGCGCCAACATCATTTTCGAAGACGCCCCGCTCGATCAAGCCATTGAGGGCATCATCGACGGCATCTTTTTCAACCAGGGTCACGTGTGCTGTGCGGGTTCGCGACTGCTCGTTCAAGAATCCATCGCCGATGAAGTCCAGCGCCGACTCGTGCGGCGCATCGAACAATTGCGTGTCGGTGATCCCATGGACAAGAACACGGACGTCGGAGCGATTAATTCGGCGGAACAGTTGTCGCGTATCCACGAACTGGTGGACGCCGGTGTCGCCGAGGGAGCGAGCCGGTATTCCACGACCTGCACTCTGCCCGACAAGGGCTTCTGGTTCGCCCCGACGGTGTTCACTGAGGTCTCCCAGACCCACCGCATCGCGCGCGAGGAGATCTTCGGTCCCGTGTTGTCGGTGCTGACCTTCCGCACGCCGGAAGAGGCGGTCGCGAAGGCGAATAACACCACCTACGGTCTCGCCTGCGGTGTGTGGAGCGAGAAGGGGAGTCGCACCCTGTGGGTCGCGGAACGTCTTCGTGCGGGGGTGATCTGGTCGAACACGTACAACAAGTTCGATCCCACGAGTCCCTTCGGCGGTGTGCGTGAGTCGGGTTTTGGCCGCGAGGGTGGTCGTCACGGTTTGGAGGCGTATCTCAATGTCTAGTGACCGTCTCGACGTCCGCAAGACGTACAAACTTCTCATTAACGGGGCCTTCCCGCGATCCGAATCCGGACGCACCTACGAAGTGATCGCGGCCAACGGAGCCTTCCTCGGCAACGTCGCCCGGGCATCTCGCAAGGATCTCCGCGAGGCGGTCGTCGCCGCTCGCGCCGCGCAGCCGAAATGGCAGGCGGCAACCGCCTACAACCGGGGCCAAGTTCTCTACCGCATGGCGGAGATGATTGAGTCCCGGCGTGACGAATTCGCTTTCCACGTCGCCCAGAGCGAACAGCACAATGACCGTGACGCTCAGCTGATCGTGAGTGCGGCCATTGACCGGGTCGTGTGGTACGCGGGATGGACCGACAAGATTGCTCAAGTACTTGGCGGCACCAATCCGGTCGCGGGACCCTTCTTCAACTTTTCAATTCCGACGCCCACGGGCGTCATTGGTGTCATTGCTCCGCAGGAGTCGTCGTTGCTCGGATTCGTGTCGTGCGTGGCGCCTCCGCTGGCCGCGGGTAACGCGGTGGTCGTGGTGTCCTCGACCACCCGACCCATTCCGTCGCTGCTGCTGGGCGAAGTCACCGCCACGGCGGATGTTCCCGGTGGCGTTCTCAACATTCTTTCGGGCGAGGTTGCCGAGCTCGGTCCCGTGCTCGCCCAGCACGAGGATGTCGACGGCGTGGATTTAACCGGGGCCGGTGATTTGGCGCCCACTCTGGCCGCCGACGCCTCAGGGTCGATCAAGCGCGTCTTTCGCGCGACGACAGCGGATCACGACTGGGCCGTCGATCCCGGCACACGACGTCTGCGCGCCTTCGTGGAAACGTCGACCGTGTGGCACACGGTCGGCCAGTAAAACACTGTCTTTGTTGAAATAAGGAGAACATCATGAGTTCTGAGAACCCCTACGACCTCGCCCGCCGCGCGGCCGACGCCATGTTGAGCGCCTGCGGTGTCGACCATTTTGATATCGCCGTCGTGCTCGGATCCGGTTGGAAAGAAGCGTCGGAGTCCCTGGGTGCGCCGCTCGGTGAAGTCGCGACCACGGCCCTGCCCGGATTTCACGCCCCCACTGTTCCCGGACACGAGGGTCGCATCTTCGCGCTCAATGTCGGGGGCAAGAGTGTGGCCATGGTTGCCGGGCGTGTGCACCTCTACGAGGGAAATTCAGCCCACGATGTCGCTCACCCGGTCCGCAGCGCCATTTTCACGGGCGCGTCCACGGTTGTTCTCACCAACGCCGCCGGCGGCATCGATCCCGACCACGGCCCCGGCACCGTGGTCGCTCTGTCGGACCACATCAATCTCACCGGGACCTCACCACTCGAAGGCGACAACCCGCCGGCCGATTTGGGCTCACGCTTCGTGGATCTCTCATCGCTCTACGACCCCGAGGCCCGAGCCGTCATCCAGCGCGTCGCTCCGGGTACTCCGGAGGGTGTCTACGCCGGATTCCGCGGACCCCACTACGAAACACCCGCCGAGATTCGCATGGCCCGCACCATGGGGGCGTCACTGGTCGGTATGTCGACGGTGCTGGAGGCCATTGCCGCTCGCCATCTCGGCTCCCGCGTCGTGGGCCTCAGTCTCGTGACGAACCTCGCGGCGGGTGTGTCCGCGGCGCCGCTCAATCACCTCGAAGTGCTCGACGCGGGTCGTTCGGCCTCGGCGGGCTTGTCGAGTTTGATGGCGGCTCTGCTCCCCGAGCTGTGAGTACTGACGACATCGTCACGCGCGTTCACGCGTGGATGGACGTCGATCCCGACGCGTCGTCCCGCGACGAACTCCAAAAGCTCCTTGACGAGGGCAATATCGACGAATTGACGCGCCGCTTTTCGGCACCCCTGCACTTCGGCACCGCCGGTCTTCGCGGTCGAGTGGAGGCGGGTCCGGCGGGGATGAACCGCTTGACGGTGCGGCGCGCGACCCAAGGAGTGGCCGCGTGGCTCGCGGCGGCAGGTCCGGACATGGTGGCGCGAGGTGTTGTCGTTGGTCGAGACGCCCGACACGGCAGTGAAGACTTCAACGACGAAGTGGTGGCTGTTCTGCTGGGTAGCGGCATTCCTGTCTTTGAGATGCCCCGTCCCTTACCGACGCCGCTCGTTGCGTTCGCGGTGCGCGCTCTCGGCGCGGGTGCGGGCATCATGATCACCGCCAGCCACAATCCTCCGCAGGACAACGGCTACAAGCTCTACGACCACCAGGGAGCGCAGATCATCCCGCCCCACGACACCATTGTGGAAGCAGCGATGCACGTCGCGGGCGAACCGACGCTGGGCGAACGGGGCTCTCACTTGCACACACTGCTGGACGACGACATCGCCGAGCGGTACATCACTCACGTGTCGACGCGCTATGGCCTCGCGACCCCGAGCGACATGCCCATTGCGTACACGCCGCTTCACGGCGTGGGCGGCGCGACGGCGACCGCTCTGCTGGCCCGGGCGGGCTTTACCCAGGTCACGGTCACGCCCGGGCAATTCTCGCCGGACCCGTCGTTCCCGACGTTGCCATTTCCTAATCCCGAGGAGCCCGGCGCACTCGATCTCGCGATCGCGACGGCCGTCTCGGTCGGCGCGGACCTCGTGGTCGCCAATGACCCCGACGCCGACCGATTGGGTGCCGCCGTGCGGACCCGGGACGGGTCGTTTCGGGCGCTACGCGGTGACGAACTCGGGTGCCTCCTCGGAGCCGCCGCTCTGCGCCGGGGGGTCTCCGGTGGTGCCGTGTTGGCCACCACGATCGTGTCGTCGTCGATGCTCTCCGTCATGGCGCACGACGCCGGCGTGCCGTTCGCCGAGACTCTCACGGGCTTCAAGTGGATTTCACGAGCCGGCTGGAATGCGGGAACGACGCTCGCTTTCGGCTACGAAGAGGCCCTCGGGTACGCGGTGGACGATGCCGTCGCCGATAAAGACGGCATGTCCGCAGCGGTTGTCCTCTGTCGTCTCGCCCACGAGCTCGCGAGCGAGGGCCGGACGCTGCTCGATCTTCTCGACGAACTCGCGTGTCGTTTCGGCGTCCACGCTGTGGGGGCGGTGACGTTGAGATTCGACGATCCGAATTATCTCGAGGTCATTGCGGACACGATGACACGGCTGCGTGCGACGCCACCCGCGTCACTCGGCGGACTTGAGGTCACCGCAGTCGACGACCTGGCGTCCGGCTACCGGGGTCTTCCCCCCACCGAAGGACTCCGGTTGCAGCTCGGGGCGCACGGTCGCGTGGTCATACGTCCCTCGGGCACCGAACCCAAACTGAAGAGCTACCTCGAACTGGTGTCCGCCCCGACGACTCCTGGCGCTCTGGCGAGCGAGCGCGCGCGGTGCGACGAACGTCTCGCGCGCGTCGCGGAGGATCTGACGAGGCTCCTGAAGGGCGCCTAGGTCCTAGGACTCGGTCTCCACCTTCAAAGCGGCGTACCCCGGCTTAATCACGGTGTTGATGAGATCCAGGCGCTGGTCGAAGGGGTAGAAGGAACTCTTCGCCGCGTTCAGGGTCATCCACTCGATGTCACTCAAAGTCCAGTCGAAGGCGCGCGCGCAGGCCTCGAATTCACTGGTGAGGGAGATGCCACTCATGAGGCGATTGTCGGTGTTCATCGTCACGCGGAAGCGCAAGCGCTTGAGGAGATCAATCGGGTGCTCTTCGATGGACTTCGCCGCTCCGGTGTGGACGTTCGAGGTGGGACAGAGCTCCAAGGGAACACGGCGGTCGCGGACGAGCGAGGCGAGGCGACCCAAGTGGTGAGTTCCCGCACCGGTCTCGGTGATGTCGTCGACGATCCGCACGCCGTGACCCAGACGTTCCGCGCTGCACCACTGGAGGGCCTCCCAAATACTGGGCAGGCCGAAGGCTTCCCCCGCGTGCAGCGTGATGTGGAAATTCTCTCGCTGCACGTACTGGAACGCGTCGAGGTGCTGGGTGGGCGGGTAGCCCTTCTCGGGTCCGGCGACGTCGAAGCCCGCAACACCTTCGTCGCGGTGACGAACCGCTAACTCCGCGATCTCGAGAGAACGCGCGGCCTGACGCATCGCCGACAACAGGGCGCGCACCACGATGGGGTGACCTTCGGCGCGAGCGAGGTCGCTGCCGTGGGCGAATCCGTCCAAGACAGTTTCGACAATCTCGTCGAGACCGAGGCCGAGCGTGGTGTGCAACTCCGGCGCGAAGCGGACTTCCGCGTAGACCACACCGTCGCGTGCCAGATCGAGGGCGCATTCGCTGGCAACGCGGTGCAGGTTCTCGCGCGTCTGCATCACCGCTGTCGTGTGCGCAAAGCCCGCGAGGTACCGCACGAGGTCGGTGTCAGGTTCGTCGGCAATGAACCACTCGCCGAGGGCGTCCGGGTCGCGCGTGGGCAGGCCGTCGTAATTGATGGCTTCGGCGAGCTCCACGATCGTGGACGGCCGCAGCCCTCCGTCCAGGTGGTCGTGCAGGAGAACCTTGGGAGCGCGGCGGATGATCTCAGTTGACAGGGTGTGCGACATGTAAAAAGGCTAGCCACCCCACTCGCGGCGCGCTCAGTTTTGTGCGACGCGCTCCAGCAGCAGAGGCAGGGGTGACGCGGTGGTGTCGCCCACGACCGCGGCGCCGGAAATAGCGTCGCGTCCGCGTGCGAGGTGCTCGGTGTCGTCCGCGTGAAGTTCGAAAAGTGGTTGACCTTTGGTCACGTGGTCGCCTTCACGCACCAGGGTGAGCACGCCGGCGGCGGGGGACACGGGGTCTTCCTTGCGGGCGCGACCGGCACCCAATTTCCACGCGGCGACGCCGATGGCGAACGCGTCGAGTGACGTGACGACGCCCTCGCGGTCCGCCACGATTTCCTCGCGCTGGACCGCCACGGGCATGACCGCATCCGGGTCGCCACCCTGTGCGGCGATCATCTGGCGGTACACCTCGTACGCGGAACCGTCGGCGAGCTTCTCCGCGGGATCGACGTGCAGGCCTGCCAACTGGACCATTTCGCGCGCCAGCGCGAGCGTGAGTTCAATGATGTCGCTCGGACCGCCGCCACGCAGAACGTCCACCGATTCGGTGACTTCAAGACCGTTCCCGGCCGCTCGTCCGAGCGGTGCGTCCATCGCGGTGAGTTGGGCGACGGTGCGTACGCCGTGTGCCTCACCGAGGCTCACCATCGTGCGGGCGAGTTCGCTGGCGCGGGCGTGGTCCTTCATGAAGGCGCCACGACCCACTTTCACGTCCAGAACGAGAGCTCCCGTTCCTTCGGCAATCTTCTTCGACATGATCGACGCCGAGATCAGCGGAATCGACTCGACGGTGCCCGTCACGTCACGCAGCGCGTAGAGCTTGCGGTCGGCCGGAGCCAAACCGTCCCCGGCGGCGCAAATCACCGCGCCGACGTTTTCCAGCTGATCGAGAACTTCCGCGTTCGACAGAACGGCGCGCCATCCCGGAATGGCTTCGAGCTTGTCGAGCGTGCCCCCGGTGTGTCCGAGGCCCCGTCCCGACAATTGCGGAACCGCCGCGCCGCACGCCGCGACGAGGGGAGCCAGGATGAGGGAGATCTTGTCGCCCACACCACCGGTGGAGTGCTTGTCCACTGTGGGTCGCGACAAAGCAGAGAGGTCGAGTCGCTCGCCGGAGGCGATCATGACGTCCGTCCAGCGAGACAGTTCCCGGGGCGTCAGGCCACGAAACACAATGGCCATCAAGAGAGCGGACATCTGCTCGTCGGCGACCTGCCCGGCGACGTAGGCGTCGAGGACCCACTGAATGGCGTCATTGCTGAGTTCTTCGTTGTCGCGCTTGGCGCGAATGATGTCGACCGCGGCGAAGGTGCTCACGCGTTGCTCCTCGTGCCGAGGTCGTCGGGTCCAAAGGCGAGGGGGAGAAGTTCACTCAACGTGATGGGGGATTGGCCCTCACCGCCGTCAATGAGCACATTCGGCCCACCGTGTTCGTACAGCACCTGGCGGCACCGTCCACAGGGGGCAATGGGTTCTCCGTCACCGGCAACGACCGCGACGGCGACGAGGCGACCGCCGCCTGACCGGGTGAGATCGCTCACGAGTGAGCACTCCGCACACAGGGTCAAGCCGTAGCTCGCGTTCTCGATATTGCTGCCTTCAACGATCGCTCCGGTGGAGGCCAGGGCGGCGGCACCCACGGTCACGTGGGAGTAGGGCGCGTAGGCCTTGGCCGCGCTGGCGCGAGCACGCTCACGCAACAAATTCCAGTCAATGTCAGGGCTCGTCATGGGCCCACAGTACACTTCGCACCTTGTGAGCCTCCCGACGACATTCCCGATCACCATCGCTGACGAGGTCGCTACGGCCCTCGAGGAGGGACGGGGCGTGGTCGCGCTCGAGACCACCATTGTCGTCCACGGACTGCCTCGTCCGGTGAATCTCGAGGTCGCCGCGGAATGCGAGGCCGCCGTGCGCGCCGCGGGTGCGATCCCCGCGACCATCGGCGTTCTCGGGGGTCGTGTGCGCGTAGGACTGACGACGTCCGAACTCGAAGATCTCGCCGATCCCAATCGGTACTGCGCCAAATTGTCGGCCCGCGACATCGGATCGGCCCTCGCGACGAGCACCGACGGCGCCACCACGGTGGCCGGGACGATCGCCATCGCGGCCGTCGCCGGCATCTCCGTGATGGCCACCGGGGGCCTCGGAGGTGTTCATCGTGACGCCATCCACTCTTTCGATGAATCGGCGGATCTCGGCTGTCTCGCGCGCACGCCGGTTCTCGTCGTCGCGTCGGGCGTCAAGTCCATCTTGGACATTCCGGCCACCCTCGAGCGCCTCGACACCCTGGGCGTTCCGGTGGTCGGATTCGGGACCAATGAGTTCCCCGGGTTTTACCTGACGTCGAGCGGTTCTCCCGTGGACTGGCGCATGGACGAGCCGGACGTCGTCGCACGAGCTTTCGCGCGACACCTCGCGACCGGCGGACGAGGTTTCTTGCTCGCCCATCCGGTGCCCGAGGATCAGCAACTCGACCCCGCCCTGCACGATGCGGCTCTCGCTGATGCTCTGGCGGTGGTTGAAGAACAGAAGCTCAGTGGCAAGGGCGTCACGCCCGCCATGTTGAGTGCATTCGCGCAGCGCACGGCGGGCGTGAGTGTGGGCGTGAATCGCTCCCTCGTAGTCGGCAATGCTCGCGTGGCCGGTGAGGTCGCGGTCTCCTTCGCGCGAGAGGCGCGTTGATGCCCGAGAATCTCTCGTACTTAGTGATCGGTCACATCATGGTCGACGTCATCGTGCAGCCGCACGCCCCGCTCGCACCAACCTCGGATACACCGGCGTCGGTGCGATTTACGCGAGGCGGTGCGGGAGGGAACATCGCCGTCGCGATCGCGCAGCACGGGGTCGCGGTGACCTACGGCGGCGTGAGTGGTGACGACTGGGGCGCGCGGATGGCCGAGGAAAATCTGCGTGGCCACGGCGTCACGCCCCGTTTTGTCAAGAGCGACTACGCGACCGGCACCGTGGTCGCGGTGGTCGGCGACGATGCGCAGCGCGCGATGCTCACCGATCCCGGGGCCAACGCCACGCTGCGCGTTCCCGATGTAGCCGAGATGTTCGAGTCCGTTGCGCCGACGCATTTCCATCTCTCCGGCTACGTCTTGCTCGACGCCCGCACGCGGCCGGCGGG
>CAIQPR010000047.1 GCA_903873775.1 uncultured Actinomycetes bacterium | reverse complement strand
GTGAACAAACAGCTCGGCGCCCGACTCACCGGTGCGCACGTGACCTGGCGGAAGTCGCTCGATGGTCCAACGAGGAGCGCGTAAGGCCCCGCTCTAACTTGTAATATGCAAGTTAGACTGCAGTACATATCCCGACAGGTGTCGTCGGGCCGAGCGTGGAGACCTAATGACCGAGCGAGTACTGATTACCGGAATTAATGGCTACGTCGGCCGCCACGTCGCCGCCGAGTTGCTCCGCCACGGATACGAGGTCGTCGGAACCGTGCGTTCGCTCGCACATTCCGACAGCGTCCGCAGCGCGCTCGCGACCGTGGCCCCAACGGAGAGTTTGTCCTTTGCCGCCGCAGACTTGTTGAAAGATGACGGATGGGCGGACGCTCTGTCTGGGTGCACCTACGTTCTGCACGTCGCGTCACCTTTCGTGCTCGCCGAACCTAAGGATGAAAACGACTTGATTGCGCCGGCGGTCGAGGGCACGCGACGCGTGCTGACGGCCGCCGCCGCGGCCGGCGTGCGCCGCGTGATCCTGACGTCGTCAACAATCGCCATGACCGCCGGCAAACCGAGCGGCACCTACGGTCCCGACGCGTGGTCCGACGTGAACGCGAAGATCGGTGCGTACGCCAAGAGCAAGACATTGGCGGAGCGCGCCGCGTGGGACCTTGTGGCGAATGGTGACATGGAGTTGGTCACCATCAACCCGGGATTCATCCTCGGCCCGCCGATCGGGGCGCCCGGCGATGGTCAGAGCGTGTCCATGATTTCGGACATCATCGGCGGCAAGTTCCCGATGATCCCGGACGTGGCCATGGGCATGGTTGACGTGCGCGACGTGGCCCGCCTCCACGTAGCCGCCCTCACGGCCAGTGACGCCGCCGGTCAGCGTTTTATTGCCGCCACCGCGGAACCCGTGGCCATGGCCGACCTCGCGAGTGTGCTGCGTGACGCCGGATACTCGAAAGTCCCCTCTCGTCGAGCCCCCCACCTGGCGATCAAGCTCATGAGCCTCTTCGACCGCGACGCGAAGGGCACGGTCCCACAGCTCGGCAAAAGAGTCGGTTACGACACGCGCGCTACGTACGATGTACTCGGATGGCAGCCGACTCCACTGGAGACGACTCTCGTGGAGATGGCCGCGTCCCTCTCGTCGTAGGAGACCCATGAACAAAGAGCGCACCAGTGACGTCCTCGAGTGGCGTTCGTCGTGTCCGATCGCGTCGGGACTCGACGTACTCGGCGACAAATGGTCGCTCGTGATCGTGCGGGACTTGATTCAGCACGGCACGCGGACGTACTCAGAATTCCTGGCCTCACCCGAAGGCGTCTCCACGAATATCCTGGCTGCTCGATTGAAGTGGCTCGCCGCTATTGGCGTCATCGAGCACGTCGATCCCGAGCGATCGGCGCGCAATAACGCCTACCGTCTCACGCCGGCCGGACTGGCGTTGCGCCCCGTGCTCGAAGAGCTGGGCCGATGGTCCCAGCGTCACCTCAAGTCCTATAACCCCGACATCGTCGACATTCTCTAGATCGCACTCCTCGAGGAGTCGTGTTTAACTTGTGATTTACAAGTGATCGTGTTAGATTGCAAAATGCAAGTAACAACTATTTCTTGAGGAGAACCGCATGTCCGCGACGACGACACCCGCGTACGCGATGGTGCAGATCAACATCACCAACCCCGAAGAATTCATGGAGCGCTACGCCCAGCACGTGTTTCCGATTCTCGATGCCGCCGGCGTGGAGATGATCGCTGGCACCATGACGCCGTCCACCATTGAGGGCGATTTCAGTGGCAACTGGGCCGCCATCTTGAAATTCTCCAGCAGGGACGCCGCGCACGAGTGGTACAACTCGGCGGACTACGAGCCCTACAAGAACATCCGTCTCAACGAACTCACCGATTTCACGAGCCTGGTGTTCCTCGAGGGTCGCTGACCTTCACGGGGCGCGCTGCGTCCGAACTGCGTCCCGCGATACAGCAAAAGACCGGCCTCTCAGAGGCCGGTCTTTTGCTGTGTGATGCCCTTCGCGTCATGCGCGACGAGCAGTGGTACGTCTGAGTACTACGCCTCGGGCTTATTCGCCACGTCGCGGATGTAGCTCTCAAAGGCCTTCTGCTGCGCGGCCGCGGCCATCGCCTGACGCTCGTGCATCTTGCCGCCGCGGGCGATCAGGTAGATGAAGACGCCGAGGAACGGCAGGAAGATGATGAAGATCATCCAGATGGCCTTCAAGCCGCCACTGAGGTCGTGGCTGCGGAAGATGTCCGTGATGATCTGAAAGACGAGCATGATCCAGAAAATGAAGATCACGAACCACAGCATCGTCAAAACGAGGTCCAGCAATGGGTAACTGGAAGCAAACATAGGGGTTGTCCTTTCGGCAATGAGCGGCATTGCTCCGTTCAAGTCTACCGGTTCATCGACGAATTATCGGGGATTGTGCGCAAGAACGTGTCACGAGGCACCGAGGAGGAGCGACAAACGGGGCTCGAGGGACGACGCGTCCCCCTCCACGCTGAAGAATTTGCGCCGGTGGCGCCGTCCCCGCAGGCACTCCACGTCGCGCGCCGGAACCCCAAAGGCCAGGGCGATCGCGTCGCGGACGGCCTCATTCGCGGCACCATCAACCGCCCGTTCCCTGACGCGAACGACGAGCGCCCCGCTGTAGGTGCCGCCCACGTGCGTCGTCCGGCTGCCCGGATGAACGTGGACCTCGAAGCGAATCAACGAGCGAAGTCCCAGCTCTGACCGCTTTCGTATTGGTGGATCACGTTCTTGGCGATCAGGATCTTGTGCACCTCGTCCGGGCCGTCGGCCAAGCGGAGCGTGCGCGCCCCGAGGTACATGGCCGCGAGCGGCAGGTCATTGGAGACCCCGGCCGCTCCCCAGACCTGAATGGCGCGATCTGCCACACGCGAGAACGCGGCGGGAACGTACACCTTCAGTGCGGAAATCTCGGTGCGGACGCGAGGATCACCGCGGTCGATCATTTCGGCCGCACGGATAGTGAGCAGTCGCGAGGTCTGTAGGTCCATGTAGGAATCGGCAATGAATCCCTGAATGAACTGCTTGTCTTTGAGCAGACCGCCGTGGACTTCTCGCGTGAGCGACCGCTCGACCATGAGGTCGAACGCGCGCCACATCTGACCCACGGAGTTCATGCAGTGGAACACGCGTCCGGCACCCAATCGGTCCTGGGCGGCCTCGTGACCCTGACCGACGCGTCCGAGCACATTCTCCGCCGGAACGCGCACGTCGTTGTAGATCACTTCACAGTGGTCCGACGTCGGGTGCCCCCAGATCCCGATGCCGCGCACGATCTCAACACCCGGTGTATTGGTCGGCACGATGATCTGCGACATCGAGCCACTTCGTCCACCCTCGGCGGAAGGGTCCTCCACGCGGCACATCACGATGAAGAAGTCGGCGTCGAGTCCATTCGACGTGAACCACTTGTGTCCGTTGATGACGTACTCGTCGCCCTCGCGGCGGGCCGTGGTCTTGATGGAGCGTGGGTCGGAGCCGGCGTTGTCGGGTTCGGTCATGGAATAACCCGACTCCATGGTCCCCTCAATGGTCGGGAGGAGCCACTTGCGCTTCTGTTCCTCGGTGCCGTACTTGACGAGAATCTTCTGGTTCCCGGAGTTCGGGGCAACCACACCGAACAACGACGCGGCGCCGAGGGCGTAGGCGAGGATCTCGTTCATGTAGGCGTGGGCCAAGAAATCAAGGCCCATGCCGCCGTACTCCTGCGGCAGGTGGGGTGCCCAGAGGCCGGCCGCCTTGACTTTGGTCTTGACCTCTTCGCGCAACGCCTTGGCGCGGGCCTTTTCCTCGTCGGTCACCGCGCGACCGCGCCGGACGGCGAAGAGCTGGTCCTCGCGGGGGAGAATCTCCTCATTGATGAGAGCGGCGGTCCGCAGTCGCACGTCGTTGACGTGGTCGGGGAGCCCGGGAATGGCGGTGACGTTGATCGGCATGAGGCAGTTCTAGCAAGTCTGGCGCTCGGGGAGGGTCCTCGCGGATGCGTAAGATTCGCCCGTTGAAGTGGGAGGCACAGTGACACTCAGTATGGAAGAAGCGATTGCGGCCATCGGCGCGGCCGGTCAACCGTTCGAGGTTGAGCAAGTCGAGGTCAATGGTGTGACCCAGCGTCAGTTCAAGAACGCTCCGCCGACGCTGCGCCAGTTCTTCGACGGCGCGCGAAACAACAACGAGACTTTCCTCGTCTACGAGGACGAGGAATGGACCTTTGGTCGTGTGATAGAAGAGGCGGACGCCCTCGGGTACGCGCTGGTCCACACGTTCAACATCCAAAAGGGCGACCGCGTCGGTATTGCGATGCGCAATTTGCCGGAATGGATCATTTCCTTCGCCGCCATCCTCTCGGTGGGCGCAATTTCGGTGTCGCTGAACGCGTGGTGGACCGAAGACGAAATGGACTACGCGATTAATGACGCCGGTCTGAAACTCTTGATTGCGGACACCGAACGCATCACCCGCGCCCACGCGCCCTGCGCGCGCGCCGGCATTCCGATTCTTGGCGTGCGTCTCGATGACCTCCAGCCCCTGCAGCCGCACGTGCAGAACTGGCACGACGTGTTGGTGCGTGGTGTGCCGATGCCCGAGGTCGAGCTGTCGCCGGACGACGACGCCACCATCCTCTACACCTCCGGCACGACCGGTTTTCCGAAGGGTGCCGTGTCGACGCACCGCGCCATCACCAATGCGGTGATGGCCTTTGCGTCCAACGCCAGCCTGCAGGCCGTGCGTCGGGGTCCGGGGGAGTCCGGCGGCGGTAATCCGCCGTGCTTCATCCTCATCGTGCCGCTCTTCCACGTCACGGGGTGCATCCCGGTGATGATGTCGTGCTTCTCGTGGCACTTCAAACTGGTGATGATGTACCGCTGGGATCCCGAGCGCGCGTTGCAACTCATTGAACGCCACAAGGTCACCAACTTCGTCGGCGTGCCCACGCAGTCCTGGGACATGCTCGAAAACCCCAACTTCGGAAAGTACGACACGAGTTCGCTCACCGCCATTGGTGGTGGTGGCGCGCCCGCGCCGCCGAAGCTCGTGGCGCGTGTGGAGAGTTCCTTCCGCCAGGGCCGACCGAATATCGGGTACGGCATGACCGAGACCAATGCGTACGGTCCCGGCAACTACGGAGACGACTATGTGTCGCACCCCACGTCCACCGGTCGCACGCCCACGATCATCATGGACTTTGAGATTCGCGATGACGAGGGCCACCCACTCTCGCGCGGCGAACGCGGCGAGATCTGGATGAAGTCGCCCACGCTCATTCGGGGGTATTGGAACAAGCCCGAAGCCACCTCGGAGACCATCCAGCACGGTTGGTTGCGCAGTGGTGACGTGGGTCGTATCGACGAAGAGGGCTTTCTCTACATCGAGGACCGCGCCAAGGACATGGTGCTGCGCGCCGGAGAGAACGTGTACTCCGCCGAGGTGGAGGCCGCCATCTACGACCACCCGTCGGTGAACGAGGCGGCCGTTTTCGGCGTGCCCCACGAGCGTTTGGGTGAGGAAGTCGCCTGCGTCATCATGATCAAGGCCGGCACGACGTTGACCGAAGACGAGCTGCGAAACCACGTCGGCGAACGTCTCGCAGCCTTCAAGGTTCCGACCCGCGTCGCAATCACGCACGAACCGCTGCCCCGGAATCCGGCCGGCAAGTTCCTCAAGCGCGAATTGCGAGTGAGCTACTTCAACTAATGCCGACAATGTGGCGGACGTAGTCCGCCACATGAAGAGTGCGGAGTTCGTCCACGCGGTGCCAGGCGGCGAGATCCGTCGTGCCGTCGCGTTCGTGGCGTAACTCGCCGTCGTCGACGTCCACGTCGAAGATGATGCGAATGGCGTGCATCTCATCGCCGTTGCGTCGCGTCCAGGTGTCGGAGAGGACGTCGCGAAGCCGAGGGTCGCGAGCGCGCAGGCCGGTCTCTTCGAAGACTTCACGCACCACAGCCTCTTGGGGGCTTTCGCCAAAATCAACACCACCACCCGGCAGCCACCACAAGCCCGGGGCCGCGGTCGTGCTCGCCGCACGCACCAACAAGATCTCGTCGCCTCGACGAATGACCGCGTAGGCGCGAGCGGTGGGACCGTGCCGAGTGGGTGGGTCAGAGGGCATTGGTGGTTCTTTCTATGAACGTGTCGCGACAGCCATCGCAACAGAAATAGACCCGTTGCCCCTCGTGGTCGACGAACGCCGTGGCCGACGTCGGATCGACACTCATCTGACAGATGGGGTCAATGTACGTGTCGGACGGCGGGCGCTCGCTGCTGGGAGTTGACGAGCTGTCTCGGTACCGGTCCGGCGTGGCCGCGAAACGCTCCGCGCACCGCGGCGCGCAGAAGTAGTAGACGACGCCCTCGTGGGTGACGGTCGCCGCGGCGCCGGCGGTGACGACCTGCATGCCGCACACGGGGTCTGTCGCGGTCGTGGTGCCGTGAACGTCCCGTCGTGCCAGCATTACGACGACCACGGCCACCACGAGAGCGATGACGTTGAGGACCAGAGTGGCGCCCATCGCAAAGTCCCCCGACGTCGCTGGGAGTGTGCGGTGCGTGGGAATGGCGTGTGCGGCACGAAAGAGGAGATCGCACAGAAGACCCCCGGCGCTCATGACCACCCAGAACGTCCCGAAGAGTCGTAGGGCGACCGACGTGCCGTAGAAACGTCGGTAGATGAGCAAGAGCGGCAGTGCCACGAGGTCGGCGAAGATGAAGGCGATCACGCCGCCAAAAGCGATGCCGCCACTCCAGAGGGCGGCCGCCAGAGGAATGTTGCCCACGGAACAGACGCAGGACACGACGGCCAAGGGCACCGCAATGATCACATTCTCGATCAGTGTCCACGGCCCGTGGCCGGTGAGAAAGACCGCGTGCCACCAGTGCGCTGGAACGTGCACGGCGAGGAACCCGGCGACCAGGAATCCGAGGGCCAGTTCGACCCGGAGCATGGTCACGTCGCCAAGAGTGAACCTTGCGGCGTGGGTCCATTCGTCGAGCGTGCGCAGACGCTCGCGCAGAGGGGCGACGTCCGACGGCGCGCTCGGCGCGTCATCGAGAACACGAGTGCGCAGTGACGTCTCGGCGTCCGAGGAAAACACGCGAGGTAGGACGAGGCTGAGGAGGGCGATCATGATCGCGCCACCCACGCACTCCGCGAGGAAGAATTGCCACCCGAGTAGCACCCACAACACCACGCCGAGTTCGATGACGAGATTGGTGGACGCGACCATAAAAATCATCGCGTTGGTCCACGTGGCGCCCCGCGAGAAGAGTGCCCGCGCCATCGCGCTGGCGGCGTAACTGCACGACGAGGACACGACGCCCAGCGTGCTGGCGCGCAGAACGCCTCGCACACCACGCGTGCCGAGCGAACCGGCGAGTTCGCCCGGGCGCAGAAAACCTTGGACCACTCCCGAGAGAGCGAAGCCGAACACGAGTGGCCACCACGTCATCCACACCATGGCGAGCGCGCCGCGAAGACCCGCACCGAGCCAGGTGAAGACGACGGGGGTCGTCGCGAACATGACGCTTACCGCGTGCGTGGGAAGCCCAGGTCGATCTGCGAGTCCGACGGTTGCGGCCACCGTGTCGTCACGACCTTGGCGCGCGTGTAGAACGCAATGCCGTCGGGACCGTAGATGTGGGAGTGTCCGAAGAGGGAGTCCTTCCATCCACCGAAGGAATAACTCGCGACCGGCACCGGAATGGGCACGTTGACACCAATCATGCCGACCGTCACGTCGCGGCTGAAGAGTCGCGCGGCGTTGCCGTCACGCGTGAAGATGGCCACGCCGTTGCCGTAGGGGTTGGCGTTGATAAGAGCAACAGCGTCGTCGTAACTGCTCACGCGTACCACCGAGAGGACGGGCCCGAAGATCTCGTCGTCGTAGGCCGGCGTTCCCGGCACGACGTGGTCAATGAGGCAGGGACCCACGAAGAAACCTTCGCGGTCGACGAGCGCGGTGCCGTCGCGCACGACCGTGGCGCCGTGGGACGGCGCGTTCGTGACGTAACTGGCCACGCGGTCGCGGTGTTCGCGGGTGATCAGGGGTCCGAAGTCGCTCTGCGGATCGGTGCCCGGTCCGACGGTGAGGCGATCCGTACGCTCGGCGATGCGTGCGACCAGTTCGTCAGCGATCTTCTCGTGGGCAACCACCACGCTGACGGCCATGCAGCGTTCGCCGGCGGAGCCGTAGCCCGCGTTGATCGCCGCGTCTGCGGCGACGTCGAGGTCAGCGTCCGGAAGCACCAGCATGTGGTTCTTCGCCCCACCGAGTGCCTGCACGCGCTTTCCGGCGCTGGTGCCCGTTTCGTACACGAATTTGGCCACGGGCGTGGAACCCACGAAACTCACGGCGTCAATCTGGGGGTGCACGAGGAGTCGACGCACCGTGTCGGCGTTGCCGTGAATGACGTTGAACACGCCGTCGGGCAGGCCCGCGCGCTGCAGGAGTTCCGCCAACAACACGCTGCCCGACGGGTCACGCTCGGACGGCTTGAGAACGACGGCGTTCCCCGCGGCGAGAGCGTTCGCGGTCATCCACAACGGCACCATGACCGGAAAATTGAACGGCGTGATGGCGGCGACGATACCCACGGGCTCGTGTACCGAATGGACGTCGACACCGTCGGCGACTTGGTGTGAGAACTCGCCCTTGAGGTGGTCCGCGAGTCCGCAGGCGTATTCCACATTTTCAAGACCACGGGCGAGTTCGCCCAGGGCGTCGGGAGTGGTCTTGCCGTGCTCGGCGGTGATGAGAGCGGCGAGATCGTTGGCGTGCTCGGTCAAGAGTTGACGGAACGTGAAGAGCACGTTGGTCCGCTGCGAGAGAGTCGAGAGTCGCCACTTCGCCGCGGCGGCGCGGGCAATGGTCAAGGTCTCTTCGAGCAGGGCCTCGTCGGCAAAGGGCACCTGGGCCTGTTCGCGTCCCGTCGCGGGATCAAAAACGGTGCCGAAACTGTCACCATCGGTGCGTCGCTGGCCGCCGATGAAGTGGGGGATCGTGTTCATGGATGTCGCCTCTCTTTGGTCCAATCTACAGACGTCGCCTGTGGCAGAACTAGCCTCGTCGCCATGTCGGATCCCACCCTCGTGCGCCCCCTGCGCGACGCCGCCGCCGTCGAGCCCCTCGGCGACGGCCGCTACGCCGTCCAACTCTCGCAATACTTCACCGTCGTGGGCCGACCTAACGGCGGGTACCTCCAGTGCGTTATGGCCAATGCGGCGCTCGCCGCAGCCGTCGCCGAGGGGTCGCCGCACCTGCACGCCACGGCCGTGACGACGAATTACGTCGGGGCCCCCACCATCGGGGCGGCGACCGTAAAGGTCGACGTGCGACGCATTGGCCGTGGGGCGAGCTTTGCCCACGTCGAGCTGTACGAGAACGACCAGCTCATGACCGAATCGCTCGTGACCCTCGGAACACTCCATGAGGACCCCACCACCCGCTACCACGACGCGACGCCCCCGGTGGTGCCCGCTCTCGAAGAGTGTGTGGCGAGCAATGGCGGTGATGACATCAACATCATGAAGTCGGCCGACCTGCGCCTTGATCCCGCCACCGCGGCCTGGTGGCACGGGGAGAGCGTGGAGCGCGCCGAAGTGCGGGGATGGATCAGATTGAACGACGGGGCCTCCGAGTGGGACGCGTGGAGCGTCCTGTTCGCCACCGACGCGCTACCCCCGGCCACGTTTCCCATTGGCTCCTCGGGTTGGGTGCCGACGCTGCAGTTGACCTCCTACGTGCGCGCGATTCCCCAGAGCGTGTGGCTGCGCGTGCGCCAGTGGTGTGTGGTCGTGGAGGAGGGGCTCGTCGACGAACGCTGCGAACTCTTCGACGACCGCGACCGTTTGGTGGCGTCCTCGAGCCAACTCGCCATGGTGCGCTTTCCTCACGCGGACTAGTCGTGGGCTATCCCGAGATCACGCCGAGCGGTGACCTCCGCGTCGCGCCGCGTGTCACGATCGCTGCGGGCGACATTCGACTCCGCGTGACGACGCCCGGGGGACCCGGCGGCCAGCACGCCAACCGCACGCAAACGCGCGTGATTGCGAGCGTGCACGTCGACGACGCCACCTCCCTGCGTGACGAGGTTCGAGAGCGACTTCGCGAACGACTGGGACCCATCGTGAGCGCCTCGGCGTCCACGTCGCGGTCGCAGGCACGCAATCGTGAGGACGCCATGGCTCGTCTCGGTCGAAAGATCGCCGAGGCGCTCGTCGATCAGCCTCGTCGGCGGGCCACGCGACCTACGACGTCGTCGGTGGAACGTCGACTCAGTGAGAAAAAGCGCCGGTCGAGCACCAAGGCCACGCGCCGCGCGCGCGACGACGACTAGTCGCGTCGCTCCTGGAGGTGCCGTTCGATCGCGGCGAGAGACTGGCGAATGATGTCGTCCATGCTCTGGTCGGTGTCTTCGTGGACACCGCGCAAAGGCGTGATCGACGCGTACCCCGCGGCGACCAGGGCGCCGTCGTCTTCAGGCGCTTCGTCGCTAGTGTCACCCAGGGTGGGGGTGGCGGCGCCGAGGCGCAGGGGCAGCTCACCGTTGTCGGGGAAGTCGGCCAACGTCTGTCCGTCACCCGCTGACTTCACGATGCCCGCCGTGGAGATGCGACCGCGTCGGACGCCCTTCAACTCGCCCGGGGTCAGATTCGGCACGTTGAGGTTGATCAGCGTGCGATCAGGGGCCTCGCGCATTTGATCGAGGACCTCGAGAGCGACGTCGGCGGCGGTGTCGAAGTGGACGTTGTCATCCCAGTTGATCGAAACGGCGAGGCCGGACAATCCGAGTTGGGCGCCCGTCAAGATGGCGCCGATCGTGCCGCTGTGCAGCACGGAACGGCCCACGTTCGCACCCGCGTTGATGCCCGAGAGAATGACGGTGGGTCGGTACCCGAAGGTGCCGAGGGAACCGAGGATGGTGCACAACGCCGGTGAGGCCTCGAGGGCGAACGCCGGAATCTCTTCGGCGCCTTCGATCACGCGGCGCTCGTAGTGCACGGTCGGCTTCGCGAACACGTCACCCACCGCAGAACTCATGCCCGAGTTGTTCACGTGCGGCGCCACGACGATTGCTGAACGCTCCTCGCCGCTGGGGGCTGCGGCGATCCAACGCGCCACCGCGCGAGTCAGGCTCTGGATCCCCGGAGCATCAATACCGTCATCGTTCGTAATTAGCAGGCGCATCCGTCGTACGATAACGGGCGTGGGTTATCCATCGGGGAACGTGAGGAAAACATCGTGACCCTGCCCACGGGAGAACAGATCGCCATCGCCCACGGCGACCAGCGGGTTGTGGTCGCCGAAGTCGGTGCCACGCTGCGTACCTACGTCACGGGCGGGGTCCCGGTCATTGAGGGATTCGCGGCCGACGAGCGCGCCACCGGCGGACGTGGACAAGTGCTCTTTCCCTGGCCGAACCGTCTTGGTGAGGGCGAGTGGGAATTCTCCGGCCGACGCGGTCGACCCCAGCTCGATAGTTCTCAGCCCGCCACCGCGAATCACGGCGTGATTCGCTGGCGGCCCTTCCACATTGATTCGATCAATCAAAACCGCTGTTCGTTGTCCCTCCTTCTGCATCCGTCACCCGCCTACCCGTTTCTTGTGTCGCTGGAGGTCGCGTACCACCTCGGTTCGTTGGGATTGACCGTCACTTCGACCATTACGAACCGGGACGAGGTGCCGATTCCTGTGGGGCTCGGATTTCATCCCTATCTCGCGGTCACGACACCCACGATCGAAGGCGCCGAGATCCTGGTGCCCGCGAACGCCTATCTCGGCGTGACGCCGGAGATGTTGCCCAATGGTGAGATCCTGCCGGTGTCAGGGGGTCTGCGCGACTTCCGGTCGCTGCGCTCGGTGTCGGGCCACGAGATCGACACCACGTTCACCGAGCTCGAGCGCGACGACAAGGGACTGGCCACCGTGGTCGTGCGGGACGCGCGCGGGGGCGAAGTGGAACTCAGCGTGGACCGCAACTTTCCGTACATCCTCGTGTACACGGGTGATCAGTTGGAAAAAGGTCGCCGTCGCACCGGCATCGCCGTTGAACCAATGACCTGTCCGCCCGATGCCTTGCGGAGTGGCAAAGACGTGGTGGTGTTAGAGCCCGGCCAGCGATGGGCGGGTTCGTGGCGAGTAAGGAGACGCGCGTGAGCGACGAGTCTTTTGACGGCAAGGTTGTCCTGGTAACGGGATCCTCGATGGGTATCGGGGAAGAGACGGCGCGAGCCTTCGCGGCCCGAGGAGCGCGGGTGGTCATTAACTCTGCCCGCAGCGTCGAGGAGGGTCGCGCGGTCGCGGCGTCCATTCAGGGTCATTACATTCAGGCCAACATCGCCGACCCCGATGCGCCTCGAGTTCTGATCGACGGTACCCTCGCGCACTACGGTCGCCTCGACGTGCTCGTCAACAATGCCGGCACCACCAAGGTGATCCCGCACCAGGACGTTGATGCCGCGACGGTCGACGTGTGGCGAGAGATTTTTGACGTGAACGTCTTCGCGACGTGGGCCGTGAGCGTGGCGGCACTACCCGCATTGCGCGAGACCAACGGGAGCATCGTCAACGTGTCGTCCGTGGCCGGTCTGCGCCAAACCGGATCGTCGATCCCGTATGCGGCGTCGAAGGCGGCGTTGAATCACCTCACCGCACTGCTCGCCAAAGTGGTGGGTCCGAATGTGCGCGTCAACGCCGTCGCCCCGGGTCTCATCGACACCCCCTGGACCGATGACTGGGACGTCGTGCGCGGCTTCGTGCAGCAAGGGGCGCCGCTCAAGCGATCCGGCGTGCCGACCGATATTGCCGAGGTGATTGTCTCCCTCGCGTCGTCGGCCTACGTGACCGGTCAGATTCTCGCAATCGACGGAGGCTTGTCGCTCGTCGTCTAGTTCACGTGAGTCGCGTCGGGCCACGGCGGCACGGCCACGCGCAATGTGGCGCACAATGTCGCGGCACTCGGCCGAATCAGCCACGTATTCACGAGCGGAATGCTCGGAAACTTCAGTTGCTGGCGGGCCCACGGCGGCAGAATGCCGATCGCGGCGGCCACGATCGTGCCGTAGGCGGCGCGCTCGCGCACGGACCGCGCGACGCCGCGCACGACGAAGTCTCGCGCCTCGCGCGCGTCGGACGTGAGCGTCAATTCGGGTCGAAACGCGGTCAACTGATCATCGAGTTCCTGCCGCGTGAGGGGTGGCGACGCCACGCCGAGGTCGGAACCAACGACGGCCATTTCGGCGATGTACTGGTCTTCGCGCTCCCTGGTCAGTGTGCGCGGACCGTACTGTCGCGAGGCTTCGAGAAACATGGTCAGTTCGGCCACGTGCACCCACGACAAGAGGTGCGGATCACTGGCGCGATAGGGCGTGCCGTCGGAGGTCTCCCCCCGGACCGCTTCGTGGACCGCGCGCACGCGCTCGATCATCGCCGCTGCGTCCGCCCGGCTGGCGAAGGTCGTGGTGCCAATGAACGTGGCCGTTTGTTCTAAGCGCCCGAGAGGGTCCTCGCGGTAGCGGGAATGCTGCGCGACACCCGCCATGGCGAGCGGGTGCAACATCTGGAGGAGGAGAGAGCCCACCCCACCGATGAGCATGGACGGCAGGTCGCCGTGAATGATCCGACTCGCGCCGTCGACGGGGGTGTAGGCCTCGGCCGGATCGAGACACGCGGGCGGCGGCGTGCCCCGCAGACCGATGCTCCGGCGCAGGCGTTGCTGCGCGGCAATGCGTACCGACGAGGTCAATCCGGCGAGTGTCGCGTCGCCGGTGGTTCGTGCGTCGGAGAGAATGAACACGTTCTCAGCGTACGGGTCTCGACCGGGACCCCAAACTCTGCGACACTTTGTAGTTGTGGGTGCCACCGTCACGAAGCGTTCCACGTCCACTCGAGGGGACGTCGCCACGGACGACCACGTGGCTGTCGAGCATCCGTGGAATGTGGTGGTGTGGAACGACCCGGTGACGCCGATGAGTGTGGTGGTGGTGATTCTGCGCAAGATCTTTCAGTACTCCAACGCCAAAGCGACCCAACTCATGTTGGCGGTACATAACGAAGGCCGGGCGATTGTCTGGTCGGGCAAGAAGGATCGCGCAGAGGGCTATTGCGTCCAGCTACACGCGCACGGACTTCACGCGAGCATCGAACAGGACGCGTAATGGGCAAGACGACGATCTTCATCCGCCGACGCGACGGTCGCATCGAGGTTCGCCTCAATGACTACGGGCGTACATTCGTGCGCGATTTACTCACCCATCTCATGGACGTGGAGACCCAGGCCGATCACCCGTGGCGCAGCGCGACGAATCAACCCATCGACCCCGCGTCCGACGCCGATGATCCGTTGTGGGTACTCGAACGTGAACGAATGACGAGCTCGCACGCGGAACTCGCGTTGATGACGGTGGATGACGAGTTCCTCACCGACGCCGAGGCGTGGGCGTGGTTGTGCGCTCTCCAAAACGTACTGCGCGGCGTTTCGAGCGAGCGTGGGTTCTTCAGCGACACGGACGTCGAGCGAGCGTCTGATGATGCTCTGTCCGACGTGCGGCTCATCCAACTGTTGCTCTTCGAATTGGCTGAAGTGGTCACCGCATAAGTGCGGCACGCCCTCGATTCGTCGCTAACTTGCGTAGAGAGTTTCTGGGGCGAGACAGATTAAGCATCGTCAGGGTAGAAAGAATCGTTCGTGGCGAGTCGCCGTCGCCGGACTCGGTCTGGTGGCAACCACGCTGGTGGTCGTGCCGCCGGTGGTGTCGAGTGCACTTGACGCGTCGTGGGCATTTTCCACCTACGCCACCGGAGGCTCCGTCACGGACACCATCTCTCTGGGCGGCGGCTCGGCGTCATCACTGGTCGTTGACGAAGTACCGAATGCGACGATTCTCCCGGAGGCGGCCTGCGGAGCTCTCCGTGGAGAACCGTGTCGGACTTATGTCGCTGCCGCGAATGGTGGGTGAAGTTTCGGGGAGTAATTGGTGAAATAGCCCCAACTCTCGATGAACTAATTTAAGAAAGTTCTTGTGGCTGTCTAGAAAAAGTTTCTACTGACAATGACGTAGTTATACCCAAAAAAATAGAAACTATTTCTCGTTGCATATCGTGTAATTGAACACTAACTTTCGCGTCGTACGACCAGCGAAGGGGAGGTGTCTCATGCGAGTTCACAAGGTGCGCGGGGGTGGTCATCGAGGGGTACGAGGGGGCGTCGGCGTCCTGACAGTGTTGTCGGTTGCTTTTATTCCCGTCTCGGCGGGGGCGACGTCGGCCGCGGCGACCATTTCCTCCGTTTCGCCAGCGGCCATTGTGGCGTCCAGTCCCAGTTCCATCACCATTGCAGGATCGAATTTCGCCAATACGGTCAACGTTCTTTTTAACGGCGTTGCGGGAACGGGCGTGTCGGTCAGTTCAGACGGGACCACCGTGACCGTGACACCGCCGGCATCATCCACGACGGGTCCTGTGAGCATCGATGTGCAAAACGTGACGTCAGGTGGCGCGGTGGACTCGAGTAACACGGGATTATTGTGCGACGCCGCCGCTGGCGCACCCATTCTCTACGAGGGCGCGAATCAAGTCGAAGCGTGCGGCACCCAGTTGTGGTTCAACAATCAGCCGGTGCAGCTCCACGGTTTCAACGCCTACAGCCTGGCGACGGATTGGGGAGTGAACCAGGGGTGCGGAGGGGACTTCCGGACCATTGCGTCGGGTCAAACGTTCGCGAGCGGTCTCAACACGTTCTTCTCGTCACTGCCCGCCGAGTCGGTGGTGCGCTTCGACGCATTTCAAACCACTCTCGGTGAGTCGTACCGGACCGGCACGATCAACTGGGGGCCCCTCGACACGGTGTTCTCCGAAGCGGCGGCGAACAACATTCTCCTGATTCCCGTCCTCGGCAACGAGTGGGGGAGTTGCGACGACGGTGAAACGAAGGATCTCGCGTGGTTCAACAACACGTCCGGTGACGGCTACGGGTACCCGGCGTCGAGTTCCCTGTTGAGTGCCAGCGGCATCGCGGAAACACCCGCTCTCACCTACGAGAACTGGGTGGCCGCCGTGGTGGCGCGCTACGCCTCTTCGCCGGCCCTCGCGATGTGGGAGCCCCTGGGCGAACCCGAAGCCGACACCTGCGTGGGCGGTCCGGTCTCGACGTTCTCACAGTGCAACAGTGGTCACGGCGCTACCTGCACGAGCACGCAGCAGGCTGCTGCGGCCAGCGCGCTGTCCAGCTTCTTCTCGACCATCGGGGGCGTCATCCACTCCTTGGACCCGAGCGGCTTGGTGGAAGAAGGTCTGCTGGGTGGTGGTCAATGCGGAACCGCGGGTGCGAATTACGCCGCGGTTGGCAATACTCCCGGGCTCGACGTGTTGAGTTTCCATGACTACTACTACGACGGCGCCGTCGCATTGCCGACGGACAGCGGCGGCACGCTTCTGCCCGGAGGATTTGTGTCAACCGCGTCGAACAATTACAACAACGTCCCCGAGCGTCTGCTGCAGGCCGGTTCCATTAACAAGCCCATTGTTGACGCCGAGATGGGTCTCACCGCCTGCGGCCCCACGAGCACGACCTCCACGTCGGGTAGCTACATCGGGTGTGGTCAAACGCCGTCATCAACGTCGACGCCGCCGGCAATTTCGGGACTGCCGCTGATTTCGGGAGCCGCCTGCTACGTGGGGTCATCGTCGTCCTGGGCCACCATGAATGGCGGCACGTCTTACTACCCGGGCGTCTCACTCGCGACGCGGGCCAGCTTTGTGCAGACCATCGCGCTGGCCGAGTACTCGCCGCCGCCGACGTCCTCGTGGCAAGCGCCGGTCTATTCCACTTCTGGTGGCGTGACGGGACTCGGGACCCCCACCGTGGGTGCGTCGGCCGTTCTTGAATGGAATTTCACACCGAGTGCGACGGCTACGTGCACCTACAACGTGCAGCCGAATGACCCGGTGATCGCGGTGATGAACGCTCTGCCGTAGAGAGCATTAGGGATTGCACCAGGAGCAACGCGCGGGATCGGCGCGTTGCTCCTGGTCGATCTGATCCTCGTCATGTCCGCACGCGGGGCAGGCCCACCGCTGCCCCCACGGCTGGGCGGTGGGAGACCCGCAGTCTCGACACGGCGCACCCGACAACGAGCCGGTGGTGCCCCAGCCTGGTTCGTGACACGACGGACACCGACGGAGCAGGCGATCGGCGAGGTCGCGCGCCGCCAACGCGATGACGTCTCGTCGCGACGCGTTGAGATGAGCACGACCGTCAGATGTGACGCGCGCCACGCCCGTCGGCGACAAGGAACGCGCGGCATCGATGGCACTCGTGAGTTCCTCGGGCGACTGCACACCTTTCGCCACCACGGTCATGTCGTCATTGACGGCTTGGACCACCACGGCGTGCGACGCGAGATCGGCGCGTGCCACCCAGGTCGTGAGATCGCGATCATCCTCTCCCACGTCGCGACGCAGAATATGCGGCGTCGTCGAGAACGCCGAACCAACGAACACCCTCGTCGAGACGCAGTCACGCAGAATGACGAGCTCGGTGTTGACGGTGATCAGCGGAGACTGGGGGTGGGGCGAAAAGCTGCCCTCGGACGCGAGGACTCCCCGTGCGCCGTCGGGGTCGATGAGAGCGGCCTTCGCGAGAGCGGTGTCGTAGGGCGAGCCGCGACGAGGAATTTCGCCGTCGAAGGTCCCGAGCGCATCGGTGTCGCAGTCCACCTCCTCGACCACGCCGTCGAGGACGTCGCGAAAAACTGGGGCGATGATCGCCCCTTTGTGGTGGTGGGTGGCCAGACGAAATCGCGCACCGAGGTAGGGATGAGGCTGACTCACGAGCCCGGCCTTCCGCAACGGTACAAATTAGGGTGAAGGGGCGAAGAGGCCGGCGAAGGAGTGTGATGGTCGAACGACGAAAGCCCGAATGGACATTTCTCACCAATCACGCTCACGTGCTCGTGTGCGTCATGCAAGACCCCGTGATTCGGGGCCGCGACATCGCCGAGAAGGTGGGTATCACCGAGCGAGCCGCGCAGGCGATCGTGTCCGACTTGGTGGATGCCGGCTACGTGATTCGTACTCGAGACGGCCGACGAAATCACTACACCGTGGTGACGACGGCACCGTTGCGGCACCCGATCGAATCGGCCCATTCGGTGGGGGACCTCTTGAAGATGCTGGGACTCACGACACGATGACATGGTGCTCCATATTTCACGAACTTTGATTACGAAAAAATAATACGCGATACTTGACACACGAATTCTAGTTCGTATAAAGTCAGGACATGACCTTCCTGACCTGTGCAGTGGTGTGTGGCTTGCTGGCGTCGAGCGCGTTGGCGTGGAGTCCGCGAACGATCGGCGGCGCGCGCGTGATCGCCCGAATGTCCCTTCTCGTGGGCGCGATCGTTCTCGCGGTCTCGGCCCGCGATGCGGTGAGCGGTCACGGTGCCGTCGTCGATCTCGGAGGCGTCGCACTCCTACGCTTCGATCTCGTCGGGTGGAGCGTGTGCGCCATCATCATCGCCCTCGGTGTGGTGGTCCAGTCCTACGCCCACCGACTTCTCGACGGCGCACCGACGGCACGTGCGTTTCACGCCGGTAGCAGCGTGGTGTTGGCGGGCGCCTTCACTGCGGCGTCGGCGGCTCGCTTCTCCGTGCTGGCGTCCGGATGGATCCTGACGTCATTCGGCACGATGCTCCTCATGGCGACCACCAGCGGCACGCGCGTGCGCACCTCGACGCGTCGGGCCGCTCGAGCCCTCGTGGCGGGTGACGTCGCAGTACTGGTGGGCGCCCTCGCTCTCGTCCTGCACGGCGTGGACGGGTTTTCCCACGTGGCGCCCGCGCACACGTGGACGGCTCTCTCGATTGGTCAACTCCACGTCTCGGGTCCCGCTCTCGTGACCACTCTGTTCGTCCTTGCGGCCTTGTCCCGTGCGGGCCAAGTTCCCTTCGGACCGTGGGTGAGTGCCACTGTTAACGCACCGACACCCGTGTCGGCTCTCCTGCACGCCGGGGTTGTGAACGCGGGTGCGGTCCTTCTCCTACGCGTGACGCCGTGGTGCACGACGTGGAGCGTGCCGATGTTGCTCCTGCTCGCGTGCGTGAGCGTCTCGATCGTTCTCGCGGTACAGGTCACCGCTCGTCGCGGTGACATCAAAGGTGCACTGGCGTATTCCACCGTGGCGCAGATGGGATTCATGTTGCTCATGATCAGCATCGGACTACCGGCCGTCGCCCTCACGCACTTGTTGGGTCACGCCCTCTATAAGGCGCACCGCTTCCTCGCCTCGGGCGACACCACCGACGTTGTCGCGCGCCAGCGGGTGATCCGCAGTACGACACTCGTCGCCCCCGCGACCGCGTGGGGGGTGGCGGTGTTGGTCGGGGTGCTCACGAGTGGCGGGGCGATCCTCCTCGCTCGTGAGTGGTCACTCTCTGCTACCTGGAGCACGTTCGCGCTTCTCGTCGTCGTCGCGAGTGCCGTGGGCGTGATCCGCCTCGCGTCCAAGAGTTCACCGGAGAGCTGGCGCACAAGTACCGGCGCTCTGGTTGTGGTGGTTACGGGGTATCTCGCAGCGTCCGCATGGTTCGACCACGTCCTCGCGACCCGACTGTTGACCCCGCACGCCAACGCTCTGTGGGCCGTCGTCGTGGTCGGCGTCGTGCTGCTCGCCGCCTCGCTGTCGCCGACGCGTATCGACTCCTGGACGATGCCGCGGGGACCAATGATTCGTCGTCGTGACGCGCGTCGTCCCCACGTCCGCTTGTCAGCCGCAGTGGTCGGAGCGCACTGATGGACACCACGACGTCGCCGGGACTCCTCCTCGTCGCGATTCGCGAAGCCGCCCGCGCGCTCCCGGTCGCCTGGCCGCTCGACCGCTTTGTCGCTGTGAATCCTTTGGCGGGTCTGATTGAACGCCCCTTCGCGACCGCGGTGCGCGACGCCACCTCGCTCCTCGGGGGACGTGCGTTTCCCACGAGCGCCATGCTGCCCGCGGCCAGTACTACTCACGACGGGCTCGACGGCGCAGGGGACGACTCCCCGAGCCCGCGCCCACGCGCGCTCACGACCCTGGAACGCCGCGTGCCCCCGTCGGAAGCCGCGTCGACGATCGTGGAAGACCTCGTCGCGAGCTTCTTGCGCGAGGCCGTTCTTGACAGTGACGCTACGACCTCGGTGTGGAGTCGCTGCCGGACGCCGCGGCACGCGCGCGCCGTGCGGCGAGCGCTCGGGCGACAGGCGGAGGCTTGGTGGACGGCGCAGAGTGACGATGCCGTGTCCGCAATTCAGCACTCTCTCGACCACGTCGGTGTTGCGCCGTCGGCGTGGTCGGATGAGCTCAGTCGCCAATTCGCGCGTCTGCCGGGCTGGACGGCGTGGGCGAAGTGGTGCGACGAATGGTCCGCCCTGCCCGCCGGAGAGGACCGGGTCAGCCTGAGCGATGTCGCAGCCCTGCTGCTCACTCTCGACGCGGCCCTTCTCCCGCAGGACGCTCCGGCTCTCGGCAAGGAGCATGAGTTCGCCACGAGTGACGACGATGCCCTGCTGCAGCGCCTCGAGCGTGTCGAGGACGACTTCATCACTGATCTCGTCTCGTCACTGCAACCGTCCGGGGAGGGGCCGCGCGACGTGCGCGCCCAAGTCGTGATGTGCATTGATGCACGAAGTGAGGGCCTGCGTCGACACCTCGAAGAAACGGGGCCCTATGACACGGTCGGGTTCGCGGGCTTCTTCGGGGCGCCCGTGCGGGTGACGCCTCTCGCGTGGCAGGAAGGATATGACGCCGCACCCGTTCTCCTGCGTCCCGATATCGAGGTGCGTGAAGTGCCGCGCCTCGGGCGAGCCGAGGAAGCAGCGGCCTATGTGCGCAACGTCACCGCACGCGTCAGTCGCGACGACGTGAGTCACGAGCTGTCGCACGTGGCAAGCACGATGTTCGTTCTGGCGGAGATCGGTGGGTGGGCGAGTGTGCCCGAACTCGTACGGCGTTCGTTGCGCGCACCGTCGTCGACCGCTGACGCCGCGCCTCTGACGGACATGGACCTCGATGCCGCCCTGGACGATCCCCGTCAGTGGGCGTCGATCGCGGAAACGTCGCTGCGCGTAATGGGTCTCACCTCGGGCTTTGCGCCACTCGTCGTCCTCTGTGGCCATCGCTCGAGTTCGGCCGCCAATCCGCACGCCGCGTCCCTCGACTGCGGCGCGTGCGCGGGCCACGGTGGCGCGGCCAATGCGCGCATCATGGCTGCCGTGCTCAATCGTGCGAGCGTGCGTCACGCACTTAGTCACCGCGGCATCGACATTCCGGACGGCACGTGGTTTCTCGCGGGTGAGCACAACACGACCACCGACGACGTCACCATCTTTGACGTCGACACTGTTCCCGTGCCCCTGCACGCCGCGACGGAGGAATTGCTGCGCGATCTCGCCGCGGCCGGTCGCGCGCAGTCGGCCGATCGGGTGGCGCGCGCTCCGGGCTTTGGCGGAGACATGTCGCGGGCGGACCTTCGTCGTCGGGGACGAGACTGGGCACAAACGCGTCCGGAGTGGGGGCTTGCGAACAACGCGGGATTCATCGTGGGTCCTCGGGAGTTCACGCGCGGCGTGGACCTCGAGGGTCGGTGTTTTCTTCACTCTTATCGTCCCGATGAGGACAGCGACGGCGCGATTCTCGAAGGCATCCTGACCGCACCGATGGTCGTCGCCCATTGGATCAACGCGCAGTACTACTTCTCGACGGTGAGCCCCGACGTGTACGGCGCGGGCGACAAGACTCTGCACAACCCGGTGGGTCGTGTGGGTGTGATTGCCGGTGAAGACGGCGATCTACGTCTCGGACTGCCCGAACAATCGGTGCGCTTTGGGGACACCTACGTGCACACGCCCCAACGTCTTACCACCGTGGTGGTCGCGCCGCGCGAGCGGGTCGATCACGTCATCGCCCGCACCACGGTGTTGCGCCACCTCTTCGACGGCGCGTGGGTTCACCTCGTCGTCGTCGATCCCTCGAGTGGCACCTGGTGGCGCCGTCTCGACACGGGGAACTGGGTCGCACTGTCTGCACACAACAACAAGGAGAGCACTTCATGAATACCCACCACCTCTCGCCGATGTCGAAGCTGGAGATCGTTATCAACGGAGATGACGTGGCCTCCATCGACGCGGTCCTGCGCGCGTCGGGCGCGGTCGGGTACACCGTTCTCGGCAGCGTCGCCGGTCTCGGTCACAGCGGATTTCACCAGGGCTCGCTCTATTTCAACGACCGCGACACCCAGCGCATGGTCGTGTGCGTGGTGGCGGAGGATCGCGTGGACGGCGTCGTGGAGGCGCTGCGCGAATTTTTCCGCACGCACGCCGGCGTTCTCTTCGTGTCACCCACGTTCGTGTCGCGTCCGGAGTACTTCCAGTGAGCGCGACCACGATCATCTGGTGTCGCGGGTATGAGCGGGTGCCGCGCGTACTTCGCGACGCCGCGACGGCTCTCGGGGTCGAAACAGTCGCGTGGCCGTGGACGGACGGCGAGCGTCGGATTGACATTGAACGAAACGGGCGGTGCCAGCCCCTTCGCGCTCTCGCCTTCGACGTCGCCCGCAACCCCGCGCGGTTTTCCTCCGATCTCGTCGCGAGCGGGTTCTCACTCGGCGGCATGGCGGTGTGCGATGTGACGATCGTGCGCACGTTGGACGCGCAATGGTGGGCCGCTGAATACGCCGTGTACGACTCGTCGTCTCTCCATCTCGACACCGCCGTGTCGGCCGCGGGCGCCGTCGTTGCCGGACTCGACGGCGTGGGGCTGTTCACCGTGACCTTCGGTGAGGGGCCGTCGACCCCTCTGGTCGCGCTGCGCACCCCGGGGGACGGACGAGGGCAGGTCGACCACGGCGAGGAATGGTCCCCCGAGGACTGGCAGACCCACGTGGCGGCGTGGGTGGCACGAGCCACACCTACCAGCCTTCGTCGTCGCACGTCAAGTTCACTACCAGGAGGACACCATGCTTGAGGGTAAGCGCCTACTCGTCACGGGAGTGGCGACCAATGATTCCATCGCGTACGCGACGGTGCGCCGAGCGCGCGCGCTCGGCGCCGAGGTCGTGGTGTCGTGTTTTCCGCGCGACGCCGACGCGGTGCGCAACCTCGTCGCCGACGACGCGGCCATAGCAGTGGTACCGGCCGACCTCACGCAACCCGAGGACATTGCGTCGCTCGGGGACCACGTGCGTCGCGAGTGGGGACATCTCGACGGTGCGCTCCACGCGGTGGCCTTCGCACCCCGCGACGCCCTCGCCGGATCATTCCTCGCGGCGCCGGCAGCGAGCGTGGAGCTCGCCATGCGCACGAGTACGTGGAGCTACGTCGCGTTGGCCGAATTGTTGGCGACATTGACGCCGCCGTCGGGTGGGTCCCTCGTCGGTCTCGACTTCGACGCGGGTAATCGTGCGTGGCCGGTCTACAACTGGATGGGCGTCTGTAAGGCGGCGCTGCGTTCCGCGTCCACCTACGTCGCGCGGGACCTGGGTGCGCGTCTCGTTCGTTCGAATCTGGTGGCCGCGGGACCCTTGGCGACGCGCGCCGCTCTCGGGATCCCCCGTTTTGATCTGTTGACCAACGCCTGGGCTACCACGTCACCGCTGCCGTGGTCCACCACGGACGCGAGTCCGGTCGCCGACGCCGTGTGTTTTCTCCTCTCGGACTTCTCGCGCGCCATCACGGGCGAGATTCTCCACGTCGACGGGGGATTCCACGCGATGGCCACTGTGCGCGCCGAGGAGGAATGAGAGCTACCCACAACGTTTCTTGACATCACGACCGTCACCAAGATTTCTCTCGCCCCGACCAGCATTTCGGTTGGCCGTGGGGTGTACTGAGTGAAGTACTACTCAGCGAGGTGGGGGATGGCGACAACTCAAGACAACGGACGGCGCGCAACACGGGGGAGTGCACGAGGTCGCGTGACTTGGCTCGCCCGCTGCGGTGTCGCGGTGGCGACCTCATTGGTCGGTGTGGCCGCGTTCGCGGCGACGGCCAATGCGACGACACCCGCGGTGGCATTTTCGGTGAGCCCGGTGGCCTTCGGCGCGGTCACGGTCGGAACGGCCGCCACGGAAGCGGCGGTCGTCACCAACGCGTCCACGCAGAGCATCTACTTCAGCGCCGCTGCGCCGAGTGGTGACGCGCACGCGGAGTACCACGTGGCCGCCGGCACCTGTGTCGCCGCCGTGGCCCCGGGTGCGACCTGCGCGCTCGCGGTGACGTTCACGCCCGTCGTCGCCCACCTGCGTGCGGCGACCCTGGCGTCCCACTTCGTGTTTCACAACGCGCACGGCAAGGTCGCGGCGGGATCGACCGTCACGAGCACCGTGGTCGGCACGGGTGTCAGCCCCACCTACACCGTTGTGGCTCCGAGTGCCGGCTCACTTGACGTGGGTGCGGTGAGCGTCTTCGCGGCGACGTTGACGAACACGTCGTCGGTCAGCTTGTCCGCGGTGAGCGCCAGCGTGCACAGTTCGGGCACGAGTCCCTTCCACCTCGCCGCCAACGGCTGTGACGTCACGTTGCTGCCGGGTGCGGCCTGCACACTCAGCGTGACCTTCGCGCCGCGCCACACCGGCGCGGCCGCGGCGACGTTGACCACCACCGCGGCGGTCGTCGGGGCGCCTGCGGACCACGTCTCGCTGTCCACCGCCCTGAGCGGGACGGGTGTCGCGTCCGGTTCGAGCGCGCCCGCCATTGCGGTGTCGCCTCTCAACTTCGGGAGCGTGACGGTCGGCGCGTCCACCAGCGCGTTGGCGACCATCATCAACACCTCGAGTGGATCGGTGACCTTCCAGAGTCGCTCACTCAGTGACCCTGACGGCGTGTTTGCTCTCGGGTCGAGCACATGTCCCTCCACTGTCGCCGCGGGCGCGAGCTGCGCCGTTACGGTCACCTTCACGCCGAAGGCGGCGAAAATGGTGAACGCGACGTTCGTGGTGCACGGCACCGAGAAGGTGGGCAGCACGTCCACGCCGGTCTCCGAGCAATCGACGCTGAGCGGAGTAGGCGAGGCGTTGAACTTCTCCGTCGTCGCCCCCAGCGCGCCGACGGTCACGGTCGGTGCGTCGGGTGACGAGATCGTCACGGTGACCAACACGTCTCTTCTGCCTCTGACCTTCGCGAGCGCCAGCTTCGAGGGTGCGGGATCGTCCTTCTGGAAGGTCTCCTCGGCCTGCACGGGTGCCCTGGCACCCGGAGCGACCTGCTCGTTGTTCGCGGTCGTGACGCCCCTCACGGCGGGAGCAGCGAACGTGACCCTCGATGTCGTGGACACCGCCACCGTGGGCGGCCACGTGAATCACGTGTTCGAGCAGGCCGTTCTCGCGGCCACGGCCGTGTGGCCGTCCGTGACGTTGTCGACACCTACCTTCAGCGCGACGGCGTCGGGATCCACGAGTTCCGCGGTGGCCACACTAACGAGCAACTCCAACGTCGAGGTCCAGTACAGCGGCTTTGCGGTGCAGGGGACGAATGCGGGAGCGTTCACGGTGAGCCACTCGACCTGCGTCGCCGCGCTCGCGCCGGGCGCCTCGTGCGCTCTGACTCTCACCGCGACAGCGTCGGGATCGGCGGGGGTTCGCTCGGCGACCCTGGTGGCGGCTCTCCAGATTCTCGGGACGCAGCCCGCGATCGTTCTGCACGAGTCGGCCGATATTTCACTGACCGTGACGTCGGCGAGTTAATTCTCCGCGGGAACGCGACGAAACAATGAGGAGACGCACCACCACAGAGTGGCACTCATCACGATGACGTCAATGACGTCGATCGCGCCCTTGTGATAGAGGTTTCGCGGACCGGCGTCGCCATCAACGAGCCACCAGAGTGACCCGAAGAGAAACAGGAACATGTTGGCGCCCACGGCGCGGAACCACCAGAGTGGCCGCGTCGTGGGCGCACTGACGCGAGCGGCGACGCCGACGAGACCCGCAAGGGCGCAGCCGAGCGCCAGGGGGCTGAGTGCCATCCACGCCACGTCGGCGGCGGGAAAGTGCGCGAGGGCCGTGGGGTGGGCCCAGTAGGCGGTGATGGACTGGGTGGCGGACCACGCGAAAGCCCCCACGCCTCCCGGGACGAGACCTTGATTGGCCCAGGGGTGTCCGTGCGTGCCCGGCCAATGGCGCGAGAAGTGGATGGCCCCGACAATGAACGTGGTCGCGCCACCGAGGAGCGCGAGTGAGGAGGCGACGAGTACCCGGTCGCCCCCACGGATCACCTGACGGGCCCAACGGCGCGCAAAGCCCGCGAGGGACACGAGCGCGAGAAGGGCGAAGAATGCCATGGAGCTGGTCATGACCCACATCGCACCGCGCGTGCCCGTCGATGACGGCGGCGCCCACTGCCACCCAATGGTTAATTGACTCCAGATGGCGGCGCCGAAGAGGACGAACACTGTGGCGGCCACCGTGCCCCACGCACCACTTAGTCTCTGCGCGCGGGCGATGTCCGAGCGAGGACGAAGTCCGAGATGTGTCGCCCGGGTCAGGACACCGCTCGCGATGACGCCGGTTGCGGACCGCAGCGAGACGTGTCCGTCGGCCCACTGGTCTTCCAAGAGACACTCGAACTCGTCTCCGTAGTGTTCACGCCACGACGCCGGATACGCCCGAGTGCACCAGCGCGCCGCGCGCTCGGCGTTCACGCCACGCCCCAGGTACCCGCGAGGCGCTTCAGGCCGACCTCGGCGATCTGTCGTTGGGTGGAGAGGTGCGAACGAAGCGCCGTGGCCCCCGCGGCTGTGAGCTCGTAGGGCTTGCGGCGATCTTCCGCCGCGAGAGCGACGATGAGACCGAGAGTTTCGATTCGACGCAGCGCCTCATAGAGGGTGCCGGGCGCCAAGGTGACGCTGGCGATGGCCTCAATGTCCTTGGTGAGGGCGTAGCCGTGCTTCGGCCCATCAGCGAGTGACGCGAGAATCAATGTCGCGGGACCGGCGTAGCGGCCGAACGACCCGAGGGCATCAGTACGTTCGGCGTCTGTCGTCACCCCGTCAGCCTATATCGGCGGGCGAAGTAGGGCGCAGACTCTCGGCACTACGGGGCACGAGGTCGGGCAGGTTGAGGGACATGATGCGTCGGACCTCCGGATCTCGCATCCGCCACAACCCGGCGTCGAGCACGAAGTGACTCATGGTCACACCCAGGTAGAGACCGTAGGTCCGCAACTCGAAACCCGAGGCTCCGTGAAAGTGACTCGCCACGGCGAGGCACGTGGCACCGAAGAGCAGGATGTTGCTCCACGCGCTCATGCGCTCCCAGCGGCGACGTCCGCGCACCGGAGAGGCGATGAAGGTGCCCACGATGATCAAGTACTGCAGACCGTGGGCCACGGTCATGCCGCCGACGGCAGCGTAGGGGGAGTGGAACAGAAAGACGGGCGCCGAGAAGAACAAGGTGCTCACGTAGAGGGCGCCAAAGTAGGAACGCATCTCCCCGTGGGGACGACGCGCGAGGCACCACACGCCACCGATCACGCACGCGGTGACGCCGGCGATACCGATCCACCACAACCATCGCCATTCCCGATGCAGCGACAGCTGCAGCAGGAATGGATGCGCCCACAGGCCGAGGATGCCGGCACATCCCGATCCCACAATCCAGCGTCGTTCCCAGGTCGAGAGACGGATCATCGAGCTCGACGACGCCGCGAGGGCGACGACGCCAAGGTTCTGCTTCTGGAAGTGAAAGAACTGCCACGAGAAGAACAGCAAGAGCAGTCGGGACTGCCACTGTGGGGACAGCACACCCACCGCGATCACCGACGCGACGATGAGGCTCGTGGGAATGATGAGGAAGCGCCACGGGCGCCGCCGTGCGAGGCGACGGATGTCAGGGTTGACAACGAACCACCCCGTCGCGGCCACGTGCATGGACGCCCCAAAGAAGAGGGCGATACCGAGTTCCGTGTTGGGGGAAGTTCGTCCGGCGCCGATCACGGCGAAGAAGATGAAGGGCACAATCGTGACGATCAGCGTCGCGCGCTGCCAGCGCCGTGCCGCGGGGGATGTCGCCATCATCCGCCTCCGCAACCGCCGCTCGCCCCCGCGTGCACGATGGCGGCGGAGGCGACCCCCGCGGCAAAGAGCAGGCAGGTGGCGGGAAGAATCCCCAACACGAGCCAGCACGCCTTCTCGACGAACCCAATACGCACGGGGTCGGCGGCAGTCCGATGTGAAGAAAGGGGAGTGTCAGCGGTCATAGGCTCACTATATCGTCTAACGATGTATCGTGGACTGATATATATCGAAGGTCAGGCGATCCGGCCGGACCACGTTGTCGCACGGCCCGCACGACGTAGATTGTGCGCGTCGTGACCATCGCCTCCGCCCCTTCGCCGCGCCCGACTCGCGTGGGGACGCCCGGAGAGGTGAGCCGGACCTCACGAGACCGACACGACGAGGGCGCGTACTGGCGTCGCGATATTCAGGGGCTGCGCGCGATCGCGGTGCTGAGCGTCGTGGCCTACCACTATCAACTCGGACCCTTTCACGGGGGCTACGTCGGCGTCGACGTGTTCTTTGTGATCTCGGGTTTTGTGATCACCAACATGTTGAGTCGGGCCGCTGACAGTGGTTCGCGACCCTCACTCCTCGATTTCTACGCCACCCGCGCCCGGCGCATTCTGCCGGCAGCCTCCGTCACTCTCCTCGCCACCGTCGTGGCGACGTACGTCGTCCTCGGGGGAGTACGAGGACTCACCATCGCCGGGGACGCGAGGGCCGCGCTTGCTTTTCTCGCGAATGTTCATTTCTCTCACGTGGAGACCAATTACTTGCTGGCGCAGGGTCCGTCGTCACCCGTGTTGCACTTCTGGTCACTCTCGATCGAAGAGCAGTTCTATTTCGTGTGGCCGACCGTGCTTGTGCTGATCATCGCGCGCGCCGGTGCGCTCGGGTGGCGTCGCGTCGCGATCGCGGTCACGGCCACGGTGGCGGCAGCGTCGTGTGTCTTCGGTGTCGTGCTGACTCACACAGATCCCACTGCGGCGTACTACTCGACGTGGGTGCGCGCCGGCGAGCTCGCGATCGGGGCGCTGGTGGCGCTCGCGACACCCTCTCTGCCCACCTCGACGCGTCTGGTTGGTCGCGCGTGCAGCGTTCTCGGGCTGCTTCTCATCGCCGTGGCGATGGTGTCCTTTGGCGCAAGCACCGCGTTTCCGGGTACCGCCGTCCTGGTGCCGGTCAGCGGCACCGCTCTCGTGATTGCGGGCGGCGGCATGCACCGAGGCGGACGCCTTGAGGCCGTGATCGGATCGCCGCTCATGACGCAGATCGGAGCAATTTCTTTCTCGCTGTATCTCTGGCACTGGCCGATCTTCGAGATCACCCTCGAGAAGCTCGGACACGTGCCGAGTGTCCCGGGGCGCCTCGTCATGGTGGTGGCCGCCGTGGTTCTGGCGACGCTGAGCTACCAGTGTTGTGAGAACCCGGTGCGGCGATCATCCTTACTCCGGCGCCGACGTGCGTTGACATTGGGTCTTGCGGCAATGGTCCTCGTTGCGACGTGGCTCCTCGTGAGTGTCTCGTGGGAGAGCGTGCCGGGAGTGACGACGTCCAGTGCCCCTCGGGTCGTCACATCCCAGGCGGACCTGACGTCGTTCGTCGAACTCGCGGCGCAACAGCGTCGCCTGGGCCCTCTCGTGGTGCCGGTGGCGGACGTGGAGGCGGATTATCCCAATGACATTCTTCGCAACTGCCTCGTGAACTATTTGGCTCCCGGCGCCGTGGACGGGGACCAAGCGACGAACTGCTTCTTCGGGGACACCGCGTCCTCACACACACTGGTTCTCTACGGAGACTCCAATGCGGCCATGTGGCTGAGGGCTTTTGACGAGTTGGGTCGACGCCATCACGTTCGCGTGGACCTCGTGGCGCGATCCGGTTGCGAGGTCGCGCACACTCCGCTGTGGGACTACAGCCTTCGTGCGCCGGGGGTGGGGTGCACGGACTTTCGCGCGTGGGCGCTGCAGCAAATAGTCCGCGTCAACGCCTACGCGGTGGTGGTCGCCGACTTCGAATACTCCGTGCACCGGGACTACGCGTTTCGCGCGCTGCCCGAGAACCAGTACCTCGCGGCACTCGCGCACACAGTCCACCTTCTCCGCGCGACCGGCGCGTCGGTCACTCTGCTCGCGCCGCCGCCACCCGGCCTCCCGGATCCCACGACGTGCCTCAGTACTCACGTGAACGACGTGGGCGCGTGTTCACTGCCGCTCTCGTGTCTGGCGTCGGCGACACCAACGGGTGCGGCGTGTCAATTTCCGCAGGGATCCGCACTTAATTGGGCGTCGACTTTTCATCTGCGCGACACGATCACCACAGCGGGCGGTCACTACGTCTCGCTCGATGACATGTTCTGCACGCCGTCTACGTGCCCCGCCGTCATCAACCACGTGGTCGTCCACGAAAATCTGTTTCACGTGTCGGATCATTTCGCCGCAATGACGTGGCCGGTGCTCGGAGAACACCTGGCGGATGTGTGGAACCCGACGACCACGAGATGAGTCACGGGGTGCTGCGGAACACGAACACGTGACCGCTGTCACTTTCAGTGCGCCGACCGGGACTTGAACCCGGAACCTGTTGATTAAGAGTCAAATGCTCTGCCAATTGAGCTATCGGCGCACCGAGAGTCTACACGGTCGCTCCACTGCGGTTCGTCACCGGCGTTGTTGCAACCTGGGCCGACATACACAGAACCCCCCGGACCTAAGCCCGGGGGGTTCTGTGGGAGGTCGTTAGTTGTGCTGGATCGCCTTGACTTCGAGGAATTCTTCGAAGCCGTACTTCCCGAGCTCGCGACCGATACCGGACTGCTTGTAGCCACCGAACGGCGCGAAGATGTTGAAGGCGCCACCGTTGATTTCGACCTGACCGGTGCGGATCTTGCGAGCGACCTCGAAGGCCTTCTCGTCGCTGCCGGCCCACACGCCACCGGCGAGACCGTAGAGGGAGTCGTTGGCGATGTTGATGGCTTCTTCTTCGGTGTCGTAGGGGATGATGGAAAGAACCGGGCCGAAGATTTCTTCCTGGGCGATGGTCATGTCATTGGTGACGTCGGAGAAGATCGTGGGCTGGACGTAGTGGCCCTGCTCGAGACCCTCGGGCGGCTGCACGCCACCAATGAGGATGCGCGCGCCTTCGTTGATGCCCTTTTGAATGTAGTCACGCACGCGCTGCTGCTGGGCGGCGGAGACGAGCGGTCCAATGAGGCTGGCGCCGGTCACCGGATCGGCCGGGGCGAATCCGGCGGCGGCGGCGACGGCGAGGTCCTCCACCTCGGCCAACTTTTCGCGCGGCACCACGAGGCGGGTGAGCGCGGAGCAGGTCTGACCGGAGTTCAGGTAGCACTTGAAGATGGCGTCCGGAATGGCCTTCTGGAGGTCGGCGTCGTCGAGGATGATGTTGGCGGACTTGCCACCGAGCTCGAGCGACACGCGCTTGACCATCTGGCTCGCGAGTTCCATGACGCGCTTGCCGGCGCGAGTCGAACCCGTGAAGGAGACCATGTCGGTCTTCGGGTGCGCCACGATGGCCTCGCCAACCACCGGACCCAGACCCGTGATGAGGTTGAACACGCCCTTGGGCAGACCGACTTCGTGAATGATGTCGGCGAGGATGAAGGCGTTGATCGGGGCGACTTCGCTCGGCTTGAGAACAACCGTGCATCCCGCGGCAAGGGCCGCGGCGACCTTGTTGGCGATCTGATGCAGCGGGTAGTTCCACGGGGTGATCGCGGCAACGACACCGACGGGCTCGCGTACGAGGGTCGAGTTGCCGACCTCTTCTTCCCACGTGAACTCCATGGCGCGCTGCGCGTTGTCGGCGAAGGTGGCCGTCGGAATACCGGCCTGAATGCCCTTGGCGAGCATCAGCGGCATGCCGACTTCGTTCGCGATCACCAGAGCAATCTCGTCGGCGCGCTCGGCCAACTTCTCCGAGATGCGCTGCAGGAATTCTCCGCGCTCCTTGGCGCTGGTGTTGCTCCAGGCGAAGAACGCGGCGGCCGCGGCGTCGACGGCGCGATTGGCTTCGTCGACCGTGCCGACGGGAATGGTGGCGTAGAGCTCACCGGTGCCGGACGAGGTGACCTCGAGCGTGTCGCTCGAGGCGGCCTTCACCCACTCACCATTGATATAGAACGAATCGCGGACGATGGTCACGGGTCCCCCTTTTGGATCGTCAACCGACGCTGAGTTGCGTACTACGCGAAATCTACACGCGCGTGAGACAGATCAATCAAAAAATCTCACGGCGTCCCGGAGGGAGCGTCATGAGGGGACAACTTGGGGTGAGCGACGGGGGTCGAACCCGCGGCCTCCAGGACCACAACCTGGCGCTCTAACCAACTGAGCTACGCCCACCAAGGGTGACCAGTATGTCACACGGGCCGAGGTGATCCCTCCCGGGTGGCCCGGCGACGCAGGAACTACGGTGGCGAGCACCGAACCGAAGGATGTCTCGTGCGCCGACTTGTGGGTAGTGCCGTCGCCTTGCTCACTCTTGTGGCGAGCGTCACGCCGGCCAGTGCCGACCTCGTCACGCCGGTGAGCACGGTTCCCTGGACGGTGCCCGGATCCTCGTTGACGAGCGTGACCGCAGTGTCATGTCCCGCCGTCGGCCAGTGCGTCGCCCTCGGTACTCGACGTGATGCCAACGGCGCTGTCGGGGTTCTCGACACGTTGTCCTCGGGACAGTGGTCGAGTTTCGTTCTGGCCTCTCCCGTCGTGCCGGCCTTGCCGCACGCACTGTCGTGCGTGAGTGTGGACTTTTGCGTCGCCGTACCCTTCGGACCCACCTTCGTCGCCACGACAACACCCGCTGTTCTGACCGACGTGCAGGGCGCGTGGACCTTGGTGGCGATTCCCCTGCCGAAGGGAGAACACCTCGGCACTCTCTCTTACGTCTGGTGCGCGCCACGCGGGTCGTCCTTTCACGGACCCACGTGTCTCGCCACGGGCACCGCCTCGACCGCCACGTCACCGCGCACGTGGGTGGACGGCAACGCGAGCCCCCTCGAGGCGGAGCTACTGCACGGCACATGGACGTCCTTTGTCCCGACGGGACTTCCGCACGCACGAATCGTGGCTCTGGGATCGAACGATCTCTCCTGCGGCACGACCGTGTGCCACGCGCTGTACAAGACCTTGTCGGCCACGGGCAGTGCGGATGACGCGGTGTCGATATCGGGATCACGATGGTCGGGCGTGGCGCTGGCGCACGAGCAAGGGACGGGCACATTGTCGTGCTCGAGTGACACGCGCTGCCTGGCCGGGATTGGTCGCGACCTGTGGTCATCAGCCTCCGGAGCTTGGCGCATTGCGAGCACCACGTCTCCCACAGCTTTCATTACCTCGGTGTCGTGCGTCGTCGCGTCGTCCTGTGTTGTCACCGCCGATGCGGCGTCAACAAAAGCGATCTCGACGGTGACATCTTCCGGCGTGGTGTCTGACGCCCCACCGTTCGCGATGGGCACGACGTATCACCCGACCGCGGCAGCCTGTCCGTCCACTGTGTGGTGTCTGGTTGTGATCACCTCGCTCGCGGACGCGGACGTACCGTTTGTGGGCCCACCCTCGGCCCTGGTGAGTGCCGCCCTGCCGCAGAGTGGTGCGGCGGGTAATGAGGTGACCACGGGGGTTTCTTGCGCGTCCACGGCCTGGTGCGCCGCGGTCGGCTGGTTCGAGGGCCCGGATGGCTCGATCGCTTCGGCCGCCATGATCCACGCCGGAAGTACGTGGACCACCTCGGTCATCCCGTCAACGTTCTACGAACAACTCACCATTCTCGCGGTGTCCTGTACGGACCCCGGGTCCTGCGTCGCCGTGGGTCGCGAGGCGACGCCGACTGCCACCTCCGCGGTGGTGGCGTTGTACGACGAGGGTGTGTGGAGCGTGACAACGGACGCGAGAGCGAATGCGTTCACGGGCGTTTCCTGTGTCACGGGTAACGTGTGTCTCGTCATTGGCGGCAGTGAGGCATTCGCGTTGGTCGGAGGCGTCCTCCGTGACGCGGGTCCGTTCGCTCCCGCCCGCGTGAATGGCGCGCCCGTTCTGCTCGCCTCGTCCTCGATTTCGTGCACATCAATGACCCAGTGCGACATCCTCGCCTCGGGCGACGCCGGTACCTCGCCCAGCACGGCGGTGCCGATCACCGTGGTGTCGACGTGGAACGGGACGTCGTGGTTCACGTCGACCTCGAACGCGACGACACCGGTGGGTCCCGGAGAATGGTGCGACGTGTCCGGTACGTGCACATCACTCACCACGGGCACGACCGATCCATCAGCGACCCTCAGCGTCGCGACGCTCGAAGGAACATCCATCACCGACGCCACGATCTCTCTTCCGAGTGGCGTCGAGGTGAAGGACGTCGGCGTGCTGTCGTGTGCGATCTCCACGTGTCTCGCTGTCGCGTTGAGCTCGACGGCGGGAGCGATGTGGGTGTCGTCGATCGTGCGGGTGATCGGCACGACGGCGGAGGCGATACCGCTGGTGGCGGCCTCGGGAGATGCGCCCGTCACTCTCACGGGTGTGAGTTGTGCCACCGGCGCCTCGTCGTGTGAAGTCGTCGGTTCGGTTCTCTCCGGTGCGCTCTCGGTTCCGGTGTTCGTCGACGTCCCGACGTCGTAGCCGAAGATGTCCGTGCGCCCCTCACTACGATGGGACTGCGCCCCTGTAGCTCAACTGGATAGAGCAGACGGTTTCTACCCGTCAGGTTGCGGGTTCGACTCCTGCCGGGGGCACCTGTAGCGACGACCCTCTGGTGACGCCCCCCTGACGTTCATCCTTCTCTCGGCGAAGTTGCGTGAAACGACGAGCGGGTTCTGCGTCGTGAACTAGCCACCCACCTTGACGCGCTCGTGGCGGGGAGGAACCAGCGTGCCTAGGTGATGCGAGAACGCCGCGGGCGAGAACCATCCGGGTCGCCAGTAGATCGTGCCCGCGAAGGGGAACACCTGCGAGCGATATCCCCAGGTCGTCATGTTCGCGATGTCCGTGGGTGTTGGTTCAAACAGACCGATCACCACGTCGGGGCGAAGGGTCTTGATGCTGTAGTTGTAATCCCACTTGTTGTGTCCCGGCAGAAAATACGGCTGCGGGTGGGGCTGTGTCGTGGCGACGTGGTGATCGGTGTAGCCCAGAAGATCGATCATGGCGCGGTGCGAGAAATAGGTCTGGTTACCCACCGCGGCGACGGCCAAGGTGGCGTTCGCGGGGGTGGCGTAGCGCATGGCGACACCAATGAGAGCGGTGACGCGATCGAGCGGGAGTGCTTCGGGTCCGCTGCGCTGAAAGCGCGCCCACGGTACGACATTGACCGACACGACGACCGCGAGAGCGACCACGAGAACCCCACGGCCGGCCGGAAGGCCGCCTTTGGACGTCACGAGCCCCAAGATCACGAGTCCCAGCGCGCTCACGGCATCAACGATGATCCAAACGTGGGTGAGCGAGTAAAAGCCCGGTCCGATGTGCAGCGACCACGTTGGCAGCGCGTCCGACCAATTGATCACCACGCCCAGCGCGACGAGTAACGACACCGCACCGAAGGTCCACGCTGCGAACTCCGCACGCTCCAGCATTTGGAAGGTTGCGACGACCGCGACGATGAACAGGAGAGGGATGACGGGAACCAGGTACCGGTCCCAGTAGGTGTAGTCGTAGGAATCGCCGCCGACGTAGAACACGTAGATGGCTTGGACGACGACAACACCGAGTAACAGGGGCAGGCCAACGGGCATCTTGGTGCCGAGGCGACGACGAGCGAGGACGTACACGAGCACCAGCGCGACCGGAATGACGTACTGCAGTGTCAGGTTCTGCGCGAGAACGAGGTAGCCCCGGTAGAAGCGCGTCGAGATCGCAATGTTGTCGAGCTTCAGGTAATAGGTGTTGGGAAACGGATAGCCGTAATACGCGAGTCGCCACAGTTCGTGGCCGAGAATCGCCACGAGTGCCGGCGCGGCGACAGCGACGAGATGTCGAGCGGTGGGACGCAGGGTGCGCCACGCGTAAATCGCGAGCACCGCGACGATCACCAAGCAATCGTCGCGGGTCAGACCCGCGGCCGCGAAGACGATCCCGAGTGCGAACCACCACCGCGTGACGTTCTCGGCGTCGGGTGTTGCCCGGATGTGCAGGATGATCACAACGGCGAGTGAGTACAGAGCGGCCACGAGGCCGGTCTCCATGCCCTGAAGCGTCCAGAGTGTGAGACCGAAAAAGGTTGCGGTCAAGGCACCCACGACCGCGACCGCGCCCACCGAGCCGTTGGTGATCCGCGCAGTGATTTTGGCGATGAGGTACGTGTTGAGCGCCAACAAGAGAGCGCCGGAGGCCATGACCAGTAGTCCGATCATGCGATCCGACACGTGTGTCAACTCGAGCGCGGACATCCAGAGGGTCCAGAGAAAATTCGTGTAACCCTCGACCGGGTGTGCCCCGTAGGTCCAGGCCAGGCCGTGCCCCGTAGCGAGATTGCGGGCGTAGACGAGCGAAATGGACGCGTCATCAAACAGCACGAACGCCCGACGATGTTCCTGGATGACCTCAGACTTGGCGATGAAGTAGATCGACATCGCGAGCGAGAGGCCCACGGAACCGCCGGTCGCCCACCACAGTCGTGATCGCCGCGGCGCCCGCGACGCCGCCGCGGACGAAGGGGTCGCGAGCTGCGTCATGAGTGGGCATCCTAGGACTCCCGTTGTCGCGCGGCCGGAACCGCGTAGTGGTCGGGAAGGCGGGATTCGAACCCGCGGCCTCCTGCTCCCAAAGCAGGCGCGCTAACCAAGCTGCGCTACTTCCCGTCACACCATGTTCGCACACGGTGAACAAACCTCCACCCGGTCACTGTCCGAGAAGTACCTTGGCGGTGGCCCATGTGCTGCTGCGCACTGCGGACACAGAGGTGCCGACACAACGAAGCGGGAGGGTGCTGTGGCGTACGAATGGATTATTGATGGCCTGGCCCAGACGTGGGACGACATCGATCGCGTCACGCGTCATCTCACGTCCGAGCAGTTCGCCGCGGCGACCGCGTGCCCGGGATGGAGCGTGCAGGACGTGCTCAGTC
>CAIQPR010000046.1 GCA_903873775.1 uncultured Actinomycetes bacterium | reverse complement strand
CCACGACCACACCGCAGCGGCCCGTTTAGTGGTCTCCCGCGTCGTTGGCGGGGCGGAAATCGACCTTGTCGAGTCCAAACTTCACGCCGCAAGATCTCATGCCGACGGGAGCGACAGCGCCCATTCCACGCGGCGGTCCGCCGACGTGTCGGGGTTCCCACCGACAAAGTTGCTCGGTCCGCCGCTGGCGACAGTGATCGTCGGCGTGGGCACGTGGAACGCGTGGAGATCAGCCGTAAGCGCCGACGCCACGGCACGAGCGCGCGCGAGACCAAGGAGTTTGAGGGTTTCCGGCTTGGCGCCCTTTTCGGTGTAGCCCGTCAGCGTGATCGTTCCAGAACCTGGAACTGCACTCACCGGCACGGCAACGGATGTTCCGTCGGCGTTTACTGCAATCACGACGACCGAATACTGAACGTTCGGACGAAGGCCAGTCACGACGCACTGCGTCGCCTTGGTGTGACAGCCCTTCGATGTACCTGTGAGGGTCACGACGTACCCGGTCACGGGGCTCAGTCCTTCAGAGGTCGGCGCCGACCAGGTGATGGTGAGCGACGACTCCGTCGACGCGATCTTGGCCGCTTCGCGCTGCACCTGTGCCGCCATGGCGGGCGTCAATGCGGCGGAATCATTGCCGAAGCCCTGCGTGAGGAGCGACGAGGACGCGTAGTGGGTCGTGACCTCCGGCGTCACCGGGCTCGGACCATCGGGTTGTCCGACCGCCAGGACGAGGACGGGCGTCGACGGAGATCCTTCGCCGACATCGTTCACCGCCGCCACGGTGACCGAAAGCCGATCACCCAAGGGAACGGAAGAAATTGTCGCGGGACTCGAGGACTCCATCAACGGTCCAATGTCTCCCGTCGGGTCGTCCAGGTCGGTCACGGTGACCTCTTCGTGCACGAGCGGCGATCCGTTATCCGCCGCGGTGCCGTAGGTCACGGTGAGACCACCGTTGTTGGTCCGGGTCGCCGTGACGTGCAGCGGAACGCCGGGCACGCCGGCCGGAACGACGGTGTTGCTCGTCCCTGCGGGTCCCGTTCCGAGATCGTTGGTCGCGGTCACGTCGAATTCGTAGGTGTCGCCGTTGGTGAGACCGTGCACCGTGGCGGGCGAGCTCGTCACGAACACGCGCTGTCCCCCGCGGGTCGTCGAAGTCTTGTCGACGGCGACCACCGTGTAACTAGAGATCGCGGCCCCTCCATCGAAGGGAGCCACGAACGTCACCGTGGCGGACTGGTCACCACGGGTGGCCTCGACCGACGTCGGGGCCGTGGGTGACGCCGCCAGGTTGAGGAGGTCGACGCCCTGCACGCCGCGGACAGCGAAGGGCGTGTCATGGTTAGCGGTCCCGGAGGCGCCCGCCTCGCCCGCACTGTTGTTACCCCAGCATCGCACCTGGGCGTTGTCCAACAGCGCACAGACAGTGCCACCGAAACTCATGGCCACCTGGCTCACGTCAGACAAGGTGCCGGTACCACCAACGCCCTTCACGTCGACGGGCGTCGACGATGAATGCTCGTCTCCCTGACCTAGTTGGCCGTCCGTACCTGATCCCCAGCACTCGAGCCCCGACGCGACGACCGCACAGCTCGCGTTGCCGTCCGTGGCGATGTCGGTCGCACCGGAGAGTGCGCCGTTGCCGCCCACGCCCTCGACCGCGACCGGTCGAGACGTGTTACTCGTCGCACCATTGCCCAACTCGCTGCTGGCGTTCTCACCCCAACACACCACGGACGTGTCCGAAAGAAGTGCGCACGCGCTAAAGAAACCGACCGCCACCTGCGTGACACCCGTGAGGGTCGCCGATGAGACGCCGCGGACCGCAACGGGCAGCGAGGTCTTCACGGGAGACTGCACACCGAGCTGACCGTCGTTGTTGCCACCCCAACACTCGACGCTGGTGTCACTCAGGATCGCACAGGCCTCGTCGAAGCCCACGCTGATGTTCGTCACACCCGACAAATTGGCGAGACCTGTCGCATTCTCGACGTGCACGGGCACGTTCGAGGTCGTCGACGACCCGTTTCCCAATTGCCCAACCGTGTTAAGGCCCCAGCAATCCACTTCTCCCGAGGACAAGAGGGCGCACGCTGATTCGTGACCGACCGAGACCGCGCTCACACCCGTCAGGTCGCCGACGCCGCCCACGCCCTTCACTTTCACCGGCGTCGAGGACGCCGTAGTCGTTCCGTTGCCGAGTTGTCCGTCGGCGTTCTCGCCCCAGCACACCACCGAGGTGTCGGCCAGCACGGCGCAGGAACTGAAAAAGCCACTCGAGGCGCTCACGACATCGGAGAGAACGCCCGCACCTCCAACGCCCTTGACGACGACGGGGTTATTGCTATTGGCCGTTCCCCCATTGCCGAGCTCACCGTTGTGATCAATACCCCAACAGAGGACGTGTCCGGCTCCCGAGACGCCGCACGAGGTCAACTCGCCGGTCGTCACCCCGATCACGGGGTTCACGGCACCGGTGGCACCCGTGGAAACCACGGGGACGAGAGCGCCGACCACGAGGACCGCGCCCACTACGAGCCCGCGGCGAAGGATGTTTCGCGCCGATGACACTGCCTGCATGTTGCTCCTTAAGGGCGGCTCATCGCTGAGTCGTCAATTACTTGATGGATAGTCACTACCGGGAGGGGGAGAGACGGGCATCCACGGGTTCTGCCACGTGTTGTCCGGGTCTGACGCTGGATCGTAGCCCTGATTCTGCCATTGAGCCGTGTACAGAACGCCCTTTCGCTCCACGCGCTGTCCGTAGCCGTACTGCGCGGTGGACACCCACGCCGGCGCGACGCCGGGCGGCAGGGTGGTCGTTGTCGCCTCGTCGGGGAGGACCGGACCTACGTCCATCCACGGCGAGTCCCACGCGTAGGTCACCACCGCGTTCGGCACTTGACCGACGTTCCACCATTTCGATTCGTAGACCTCACCGTCCCACACGACACGCGCGCCGGCCACGTATTCACGGAGTTGGCGCCATTCGTCATACGGCGCCGCACCGAGAGTGGCGGAATTCGACCAGCCGAGCAGAGTCTGCTCGCGCGGCAAGGAGCCCCTCGGCAGCCGCACCGTGTCGGAGGCGAAGATATGAGAGAACTCGAGGGACGTCTGCAACACGCCGCTGCACCAATTGCTCGCAATGGCCTGGTCCGCGTTGCCGCCGCAGGGGCTATCGCGGTTCAAGGACCACATGGAAAAACGACCGACACCATAAGCAAGAGCCCGGTTGTAGAACTGCGTCGCTTGGTCCACCGGAAATTTGTCGGTCAACACGCTGTTCTGACCGATCATGGGCGTCACGCCCATCAGGGTGTGGAGCTGGGTCGTCGTGAGGTGGTCACCGTGGGCGACGTAGATCTGATCAATTTGTTTGGCCGAGGTCGTGAGGGCGTCCATCGACGCGTCGACCATCGACAGATTCGACGGGCGCGATCCGCCGTAATTCATCGTGAGGAGATTGATCCCCGCCAACTGAACATGCGCGTTCAACAATTGCGCAATGGCTGTCGTCGCGCTGCTCAAGAGACCTTGCGGCGTCACCGGCAAGGTCACCCACACGGACAGGTCGTGACCCGTCGACCGATCACCCGTCTGGATGGCGGCGAGAGCTGCGGCGCGGCGCGTTCCTGCCGCGATGTTGGTCAGGCTGGTTCCCTCGAGATCGAAATCAACCGAGGTCACGCTGTAGCGAGAGATCACTGACGAGTAGGCGGCGGCTAATGCCGCCGTGGTGCGACACGACACCGCGAGTTCGTTGTTCACCGCGCCACCGAAGGACACCATCACATTGCCGCCGCCTTGTCGCAGTCGGACAATCCGTCGATCAAGGTCCAGCTTCAGCGCGGCCTGGGCCATCGTGTACTCGCCACCCCATTCGGGCGTGCACCCCGACGTGCCACCACCCACGACGAAACCGAGGACGGCGTCCTCGGCGGGGTTGGCGAGGACGTCCTGGAAGTTGTAGGTCGGTGGCAGCGTGACGTCAACGTACGGTGCGAACCACGTCTTCGTCTTCACCGGGGTCGCGACCACGGGGGTGCGGATAAGTCGCACGAAGCCGTAGAGCCCGAGGCCCGCTCCCGCGAACAGCACGAATCCCGCGAGCACCACCACCAGCACACGCGGCACACTCAATCGTTCCGAGCGTGTCCCGGGCGCGAGACTGGTGGTGGGCGTAGCTACGCTCACGCGTTCACCGATTCGTCGAAGAGGTCTTCGGGGTCATCAAAGACACCCGCGCGCGCGGGTCGCGGCTTCTCGTCGCGACCATCGAAGAGTACCGACGCCCAGTCGTCCGTCGGCGAGATCACGGTCTGTGATGGCGCGCCGGTGGGCACGTACACAAAACGGCGAATGGCGAACATCACGTCCGTCACGGAATGACGCAGTCCGATCAGACTCACCACCGACATCGCCGCGAGGAGGAGATTCACGCCCGCGAAACTGGCGGCCAGATACCGGTGATCGTGGCTATTGAGACCCATGGCCAGAGCGGACGCCACGACCAACAGCCATGCGAGGACCACGAAACTGGCCGGCGTGATCGTTCGCGACGACACCTTGGGGGTGCGGCGGAACACCGTCCGGGAGCCGGTTAATAACTGTTGGAGCGACTGCAGGGCGCCCGACGCGTTCACCGGCAACATGATCAAGTTGAAGCCGTAGACCCGGAACACGTCGAGTCGTCGGTAGCCCAAATGGTGCAGGTCACTCGACATCACCATGAAGTACGGCATGCTCATCGCCACCACCAGCGCCAGGAGGGCGGTATTGGTGAAGGGGTACACCAACAGAATCAAGAGGCCCGCCGTGGTCCACGCAATGGACGCCAAGTAGTTGGCGCGTAATAGGACCTCGGCCGAGCGTACCTTTTCGTCACGTTGGCGGCGAGCGCGTAAGTGCGTGGCCAACTTCGGCAGAATGACGAGCCCCCCGTTACTCCAGCGTTGTCGTTGAATGGTGAGAGATCCGAAGTCCGGCGGGCTACAGCTGTAGGCCAAACGAGCGGGGTAGTTGTAAATCGACCAGCCCCTCGTCGTGAGGTCCAGCGTCGATTCGGTGTCTTCGATCGGTGTGCGATCCGCGAGAAAACGCACAACTAATTGGCCGTGGCCCTCCGTGCGTCGCAGGTCGTCGACGGCGTCCATGCGCAAAACCGCATTGGCGCCCACCCAGAACGCGGCGTCGTAGTGACACATACCAATGTGGAGCATGTACTGAAGATCGGTCGTCGCGCCCGCGAGTCGCTCGACGCGGCTCGGCGCCCCGGGGTACGAGGAATAGGGCGTTTGGGCGACGCCCACACGCGCGTGCTCGGGTTGTTCCATCAGGTGGACAATGCGCAGGCAGTACTCCGGTAACAGGACACTGTCGGCGTCGAGGGTGACGACGTAGTCCGTGCGCGGCGCGTGCACGCTGGCGGCGGGATCATTCTCCGCACAGCGGAAGAGGAGTCGACCTTCGGGCGTGTCGTGCGCCACGTAGCTCGAACCCATCAGGCCCAGATAGCTGTTGAGATTCATTGCCTTATTGGGCTCGTGATTCAGAGCCGGGAATTGCTTACGCTCGAAACTGGACAGCTCGGCGGCAAAAATGGACACCAGGCGCTGTCGCAACTGACGGTAGCGATTCCACGACATGGTCTGGTGCGAACTGACCGCCTCGATGAGTGCCGACGCCACGCGACCGAGTGACGTCGATTGGACGCGCAACACATGCTCGATGAAGAAGTCGTCAGTGTGGTCGTAGCGGTGCCACCGTTCGGCGAGCTGTTCGTGCCACTGCGCCGCGTAGGCGTAGTCCTCAGACAACGCGACCAGTTCCTCCGGACTCGGCTCACCGTCGACGTCAGAGGTGCGCGCCAGTCCTGCTTCAAATCGGCGACGTGGTCCGTCCAGGATCTTCGCGATGTCGCGAGGAACCTGGCGGGCCGTGGCGAGGAGTTCGGCGTCGTGCTGCTCGCTGGGGTTCGGTGGGTCGTCGATGAGCAGAACAATGCGCTTGTGTCCAATTTCCTGGAGCGCGGCGGACATCATGGTTTGCAGGATGACCCGAGGCTCCTCGCGGTACGACGGGATCAGAATGGTCACGCTCGGGTCGTGCTCGGCGAAGTACGCCTCCAACTCCGCTCGCGGCGTGAACGCCCGGCGGCTCAGTCGGTGCAGATACCCTCCGCGCGCTACCAAATACGCCGCAATCGACCACAGCATGAGGGTCACGATGACGGCGTAGCCGGCGGCCTCGGCGGCCCAGCGTGCGTCACCCCAGTGCGTCGCACCGAAAAGTCCAAAAATCAAACCCACAATGAATGTCGCCCAGGCCGCGAGTGACACACCGAGCCCGACACGACCGAGCGCCACGAGGCGCGGCAAACTCTTGTTCGCTGGTTCGGCGATCGGTCCTCGCCGCTGATCCGCGCCGCGCGATCGGCGCACTGGATCTGGCATCCATGGCTCCTTGAGGTCGACCCGCGGGCACACGGGCAGTGACCGGATTAACAAACGGTAGTGTACGCCTATTGCGCTGAATGCCAGCGCGAACAGCGTGAGGGGCACGCCGCTGGATGACCGCAACCCTGCAATGGAGCGCGTATGTGCCCATGGGCCTCGTGGGAGTCGCGCTCTGGGGGCTCTGGGTCTACCGCGTTGTCACGTCTCACCGCACCCGGCCCGTTGTCAACGATTTTCGCACCACCACGTCGGTAGTTGTGCCGAGTTACCGCGAGGATCCCGAGATTCTCCTCATGTGCCTCGACACGTGGCGCCGCGCCGGGCCTGACGAAATCATCATTGTGATCGACGTGGCCGATACCGAGTGTCTAGAACGCGTGGGCGAGATCGACGACCCGGCCCTCAAAGTCATCCCCTTCCGCCACCGCGGAAAACGGTCGGCGATGGGCGTGGGCCTGCGCGCCGCGACGTCCGAGATCATCATTCTCTCGGACTCGGACACGATGTGGGACGAAGGGCTCCTCGAGGCCGTCCAGATGCCCTTCGCCGATCCCCGCGTGGGGGCGGTTGGAACTCAACAACACGTCTACCAAAGCACCTCGAGCGTGTGGCGACGCCTCGCTGACTGGATGATGGACCTTCGGTACTACGACTACGTCCCCACCATGAGTCGCCACGGTGGGGTCATCTGCATCTCGGGTCGAACCGCGGCCTATCGGCGCGAGGCGGTGCTGCAGGTGCTCGAGGACCTCGAGCACGAATACTTTCTCGGTCGCGAGTGCGTCGCGGGCGACGACGGACGTCTGACCTGGTTGATCCTCTCGCTCGGCCTACGAACGGTGCACCAGTCGTCGGCTCACGCGCACTCGATGTTCCCCGCGTCGCTGCGGGGCTTCGTGCGTCAGCGCGTTCGTTGGGGTCGCAACTCGGCGCGCACGTACTTAACGGCGATGTACCACGGGTGGCTGTGGCAGACGACGTTCATCTCCCAGATCACCGCGTTGCAAATTCTTCTGACCCCGGTCACGATGGGGCTGTCATTTCTGTACTTGGTGTCGCGGACGAATCTCGTGCACCCAACCACCATCGTCGTGGCCGTGGGCTGGGTCCTCGTGGGCCGAGCAATTCGCAGCTGGTCCCACCTCCGCCGACACCCCCGCGATATCTGGTGGCTTCCGGTCTACGCCCTGGTGGTCATCTTCCTCGCCATTCCCCTGAAGGCCTACTCCCTCGTCACGATGAATCGACAGGGGTGGCTCACGCGCTCCGACGACCAGCTCGGCGGCGATGGCCAGTTGGCGTCCTCGCTGCTCCCGGAACTCGAATGAAGGTTCCCCACCCCCGCGTCCGCAGCCGGCTCGCGCTATGTGGGGTGGTCCTCTCGGTCGCCCTGGCCACTTCCGGCGTCAGCGGGGCGGCACCCACCGCGTCACAGGCCAGGCCGACCGCGTCATTTGGCGCGACAGAGTCTGCGCGGCTCCTCCATCTGCGCGAATTCACGTTCCTAGCCCGTGAACTCGGTGGCCGGTGGGCTGTTCCGTACTGGGTTCAGTCCGGGGCGCTCGAGACGCTCGTCCTGCCTGCGGCGGCCACCCCGTGGACCCTGTCGGATCTGGAACGTCTCGCGCCGACGCGCGTGCGCTCTCGCGGCGCCCATCGCGTCGAAATCGCCACCAGTGTCGCGATCCTCCCGGGAGCAACCTTGCGCGTCACGCTCCCCACCACTCGACTGGACCTTCTGAGCAGCACCACCGGCTCCGCCTCGGTGGTGTCACTCGGGGGTCGCCTCGACTTCGAAGGATCCCCCACCGTGCCTCTGCGCATTGCTGGCATCACGACGACCGGCGCGCGATCCTCCGCCCGCCGTCGCGGACCCGCGGCCTACGTCCTCGCGATCGGCGGCGACGTCGTTCTCAAGCACGTCGAGGTCACGGGTGTTGGGAGTGGTCACGGTGACGTGAGCGGCGTCGCCGCGGTCGGTGACACGACCACGGGGTTCGGCCAGGCGTCCTCCGAATCCCCGAGCGTGGTTCTGCACCGCCTCGAGCGCCTCCCCCTCTACGCCACCGCACACCCCGCGACCTCCGGAAGTGGCCCTCCATCGACAGTGGTTCCCAATGCCCTCGTCACCCCGACCTACACCGGCGTCGTGGCCAACCACGACGCCACGGGACTCTTCCTCGCGAATTCTGTAGGCGGCGCACTCACGAACGTGACCGCGTCCCACAATCTCTATGACGGCATTGACGTGCACTTCAACGTCAGCAACGTGACCCTCGACACCATTACGGCGTCACACGACGGGGCCAACGGTGTCGCTCTCGACCGCGGCGACTCGAACATCACAATGACCTCACTGCACGCCGATGACGACGGAGGCTACGGCGTCTTGGTCTCCGGCCGACCGCTCTTTGCCGCGGGCGAGACCGGAGGTCTACCGTCGAATAGTTACGGCTCGGACATGATCGCGAACGTCGAGGCGCGTCACGATCATGTGGCCGGCGTCGGCGTATGGGGCGGCGACGGGATCACGGTGCGCGACGCGCAGGTCACGGGGAACTCCGTGGGCATCCTCATTTCGGGACCGTCCACGTTGATCAACGTCACTGACAGTCGCGTGTCGACGCCCGGCCACCACGCCATCGCACTTCTGAATGGCGTCACCGACGGCACCGTGCTCCGCAACACCATCTCGGGGTGTCAAACCGGCATCTTGATTCACAACAGTGCCGTTGTGGTGCAACACAATGTCGTCACGAACGCGGAGGGTTTTGCCGTCGCGCTCACGGGAACGAGTGGGCAAAGCCAAATTCTCGACAATCAACTCTCGGGACACGGCTTCCGAGCGATTGACACCAGCCGGGTGAATGGACCGTCGCCAACACTGGCGAACAACGACACGGCGTCGTGGTCCACCGCGGGACTGAACTCACCGCTGATTCGTCAGGTTAAGCGACCGGCGACCCTGTTGTGGCTGGCCATCTCCGGCGTCTTGCTGCTCGCGTGGGTGCGGCGTCGACCCTGGCGGCGAGAACGCGGGGACGTCGTCGCGTGAAGCGCCCGCTTCTGCTGGCACTCGCCGTCGCCATCATTGTCGTCATCGCCGTCGTGGCCATCATCCACCGCCCGCCGGCAACCACGACGACCACTACCACCACGACGCCGGTCATCTCGTCGGCGTGCCCGTCACCCACGGTCGTCGTGCGAACGGCGAGCCAACTAGGTACCGCACTCGCGCACGCGCACCCGGGTGACGTCGTGGACCTCGTCGATTCCACGTACGAAGGTGGTTTCACATTGAAGACGTCGGGCACCGCCGCCCAACCAATCGTCGTCTGCGGCTCGTTTCACGCCATCTTGGAAGGTGGCGGCATTGACCACGGGTACGTCGTCCATCTCGTCCACGCGTCCTACATCCATCTCGTTGGTTTCTCCGTCCGCCACGCGCAAAAAGGCATCGTGCTCGACGACTCCTCGCACGACACGCTCGAGAATCTGGATGTCAGCCACGTGGGAGATGAGGCCATTCATCTGCGTCACGGGAGCTCGTTCAACGTCGTCGCGCACTGTCACATTTCGTCTACCGGTGAACTTCATCCCTACTTCGGTGAAGGCATCTACGTCGGTTCGGCCTTTCACAATTGGGTCAACGGCACGCCGGACCGCAGCGACGGCAACACATTGGAGGGGAACGTCATTTCTGACACCACCGCCGAGGCCGTGGACGTCAAAGAGGGAACGGTCGGTGGGCTGATTGAAGGCGGAGTGATGAATGGCGCGCGTGAGAGTGGCGTCGTGTCGGTGATCAACCTGAAGGGCAACGACTGGGTCGTCCGCGACGTCAGAGTTCTCGCCGGACCCCGTTACGCCATCTCCACGCACGTCATCGTTTCCGGTGACGGCGAAAACAATGTGGTGACTCTCAATGTCGTGGCGACGATCGGATCAGGCCCCGATATCTGGTTCGCCCAACCCACGACGACCAAGAACACTGTCAGCTGCTCAAATCGCCACCCCGACGGCTCCGCGGCGACGTCCAATGTGACGTGCTCGTCTCCGTAACAAGGCCGACCGGAACGGTGACTGGCCCAGGCCCGTACAGAGCTGTCGATCTTGTTGGCCGCGCGGGACGATGGAGCGCTACGACGCCCGACGATCCGTGTGACCAAATCCCTTCTTAGTCTGATGATGAACGCCTCACTGGACGAACCGTCCCGCGGCGTAGTCAGGATGACGCATCGTGAGTCGAGTTCTCGTGGCGGGTGCCACTGGTTACGTGGGGGGCCGCCTGGTCCCGCGACTTCTCGACGAGGGCCACGAGGTGCGCTGTCTCGTGCGCACCCCGGGAAAACTTGAGCGTGCGACGTGGCACGACCAGGTCGAGGTGACCAAAGCAGAAGTGGGAACTGTCGACGCGAGCGCCCTCGCTGGCTGTGATGTCGCTATCTACCTTGTACACGGCATTGGCGACGGAGACGACTGGGTTCAAAAGGAAGTGCGCGACGCGGTGCATTTTCGTGAGGCCTGTGAAGCCGCGGGTGTCTCCCGCCTCGTGTACCTCGGGGGTATGGGCGTCGACAATGGCACACTCAGTGATCACCTGGCTTCGCGCCACGCGGTCGGACGGGCGCTCGCCGCGGGTTCGCTCCCGGTGTGCGAACTGCGAGCCGCTGTCATCATTGGCTCGGGTTCGGCGAGTTTTGAGATGTTGCGCTACCTCGTCGAAGTCCTGCCGGTGATGGTCACACCGAAGTGGGTCTCCACGACCTCACAACCGATCGCGATCTCCGACGTACTGGACTATCTCCTCACGGCGACCGACGTCGAAGCACCCCTCAACGGCGTCTTCGAGATTGGTGGGCCCGATGTTGTTTCCTACGCGCAGCTCATGGCCCTCTACGCCGAAGTCGCGGGGCTGCGCCGGCGCCGACTGATTCCCGTGCCGGTTCTCACGCCGCGATTGTCGAGTCACTGGGTGGGTCTCGTCACGCCCGTTCCGGCATCTCTCGCGCGTCCCCTCGTCGATTCACTCGTGAACGAAGTCGTCGTCCACGATCACACGACCATCGAGACGCTCGGGGCCCCGAAGCGAACCTTGCGCGAGGCCATCACATTGGCACTTGGTCGCACGCGCGACGGCGACGTGGAGACGTCGTTCACTGCGGCGGACCTGCAGCCTTTCCGCCCCTACGCCACCGATCCCAGCTGGGCCGGCGGCACCGAACTGGAGGATCGTCGCTCGCGAACGACAACGGCGTCTCCCGACGCGGTGTACGCGGCGCTCTGTCGACTCGGTGGTGACACGGGCTGGCACGCGGGGGAATGGCTGTGGCGTCTTCGAGGGTTTCTGGACCTCCTCTGGGGAGGTCCGGGACTACGACGAGGGCGACGCGATCCCCTCACTCTCGACATCGGGGACTACGTCGACTTCTGGCGCGTGGAAGATCTCCGTGAGAACGAGTTCCTCCGACTCCGGGCGGAAATGCTGCTCCCGGGCGAGGCGTGGCTCGAGTGGACGATCACGACGAAGGGACCCGTCACGACGCTCGCGCAGTCGGCGCGATTCAAACCCAAGGGATTGTGGGGTCGCGTCTACTGGTACGGCGTCCTCCCCTTTCACGCCTTCGTGTTCCCGGGACTGCTCAAAGGAGTCCTCGCCGAAGCGGAAAACGCTGACGCGCAACGTCCGACGACCGCTCGTCCCCCGCACGGGTCATAGTTTCCCCACGCGGTGACGACGAAAATCGACTGGTCCGCCGTCTCAGGCCAGCAGCACGTTGCCGATGTCGTCGATCAAACCCAGTCCCGTGGGCTCCCAACCCAAGAGCGCGCGGGTCGCCGTGTTGGACGCGGGGCAATCGGAACGAATGAAGAAACTGAATCCGCCGAAGTGATCGACGAGGGCGTCATGCGGAATGCTGCGCACCGGGAGGTTCAGGCGCTCGCCGATGGCGGTGGCAATCGAACGGAGCGAGATTCCCACTTCGCCGACGCCGTGAAGAACACTCCCCGCGGGGGCCTTCTCGAGTCCTAAGCGGTACAGAGTGGCGATGTCGGCGACGTGCGCTGCCGGCCACCGATTCTCGCCGTCTTCTGGATACCCGGAGATCGAGGCACCTTGGGCAATCCACACCAGAGGACTGAGAAACCCTCCTTGACCATCACCGTGCACGATCGGTGCGAGGCGCACGACAACCGAACGAATCCCGCGACGAGCCAGCCCGAGAGTGAAGTGAGCGTTCGACGTCCGGTCCACGGGCTGCGTCGACGCCTCGTCACCTCCGGGCGCGTTCACGTTCATGTCTTCGGTCAACACCTCGCCGTCGCCATCAATGCGCAGGACGCCGCCGGCGATCATGAGCGGTCGCCCCGTTCCCTCGAGGGCCTCGGCCATGACTTCAATGGCGCGTCGGTCCAGCGCAGCCGCTCCGGCCATGTTGCCGCCGAACATCATGTCGTGATCAAAAGCCAGGTGAATGACGCCGTCGGCGTGACGCGCCGCGTCGGCGATCACGTCCGTGTCGTCGAGAGTGCCGCGAACGACACTGGCCCCCAAACTGTCGGCTCGCGCCGCGGAGGCGTCAGATCGAGCGAGCGCCACAACCTCGTGACCGGCCGCGATCAATTCGGGAACGAGCGCGGAACCGATGAGTCCCGTGGCGCCTGTGACAAAAACCTTCATGGTGTCTCTCCTCAATCGTTAGGGGTGCGTGCACCTGACACCACATCTGATGTCATGAACTGACATAACTATACCAGTCATGACAGACTCTGACATCACCTTCTATGATTACCCCGTGCCCCGCTGGAAGCCCGAAGCCCAAGTACGCCTCATGACGGCGGCGCTCGAACTTTTCGAGAGTCACGGTTTCGACGGCACGACAGTGGCGATGATTGCCGAGCGCTCGCAGTTGACCGAGCGCACCTTCTACCGCTATTTCGACGACAAGCGCGAGGTGCTCTTCGGCGGCACCCCGTATCTGGATGAACTCATCGCCGAGCGCATCGCGAGCGTCGCCCCAACGACACCTCCGGTGGAAATCGTCGTCGAAGCGCTGAAGGACTTCTCGAGCATGTTGGAAGAGCAACGCGACTTCACCTTGCGCCGCGCCGCCGTGATCGCCGCCAACTCCGAGCTGCGGGAACGCGAACTCGTGAAGATGTCCCACCTCGCCGAACGTGCGGCGCACGCGCTGGTCGAGCGAGGTGTACCCGACGCGGAAGCTCGAGCGGCCGCCGAGCTGGGTGCGGTGATCTTCAAATTGTCTTTCGACCGGTGGTCGCACGGGAACGGCACGAACTCGCTCGGGTCTCTGCTCGATGCGTCCTACGCGACCGTGCGCCGCGTGAGCTCGTCACAGAAGAGTTCAGCGTGAGAATCGACGTCCCCCACACTCCACGAGAGAGGAAATGAGCATGAAGTTAGGCATCCATTTCATGGACTTCAACCTGCCCGGCGAACCAGCCACGCTGGCGGGACATATGAAGGACACCGCACGCGCCGCAGAGGACGCGGGCTGCACCAAATTCACGGTCATGGATCATTACTTCCAAATGGAGTTCTTTCGCACCGCGCAGGATCCGATGCTCGAGGCCTACACGTCCCTCGGCTATCTGGCGGCCGTCACCGACTCCATGGAACTCGCAACACTCGTGACCGGCGTGACGTATCGCCACCCGGGGCTCTTGGCGAAGATTGTCACGACTCTCGACGTCCTGAGCCAGGGCCGCGCACAACTCGGTATCGGTGCGGCGTGGTACGAACGCGAACACCGAGCACTCGGTGTCGAGTATCCGCCTCTCGCCGAACGCTTCCAGCGTCTCGAGGAAACGATCCAAATCGTGCTCCAGATGTGGAGTGACGATGACGGTCCGTACCGCGGGCGCTACTACCAACTCGACGAGACCATCTGTCAGCCCCGTCCCGTCTCCGCACCCCGTCCGAAGTTGATGATCGGTGGCAATGGCGAGACCAAGACCTTGCCGCTCGTCGCTCGTTACGCGGACGTCTGCAACATCATTCCGAGTTCGGTGGACGAAGCGCGCCGCAAGTTCGAGATCATCGAGGCGCGCTGCGTCGACTACGACCGCAACCCGGCGGAGATTGAACGCACGGTGCTCGCGAGTTTCCTCGACACGAGCAACCCCGACGCGTTCCTCACGTCGTGCGAGGAGCTCGCCGCTCTCGGGGTCGAGTTGATCGAGATCCGAGCCGAGACCGACACACCCGCGGCGTACGTTCGCGACTTTGCGCAGTACGTGGTTCCGCGAATGGCCGATCTCGGTTGAATCTCGGACCCGTGCCGACGTCGACGCAACTTCTCGCGGCGACGTCGGCACGGACACCCTCGGGTACGACCTACTTCTGGAGCGCCTTCAGAGCGTCCACCACAACCGACGGCTCCACGCGATTACGCCAGTCGGCGTCAACGGAGGAGAACGTCACCACGTGGTCCTGACCCACGATGAACGTGGACGCCGCCGGCAACGTGCGCTGCCCGTTGGCGTTCTGGGTAGCCGGGTCGTTTTGGAAGACGTTCACCTGCAAGTCCTCTAACTCACCGAACAGGTCGAAACGAACCTTGTACGCCGCGCTGACGGATTGATCGAGGTCGCTGAGGACCGGGAACGTGAGCGCGTGCTTTTCGGTGAGACCACTCGCGTGATCCGGTGCCTGGCCGCTGATGGCGACGAGCCGTCCGCCCGCCGCCTCGATCTCACCGAGCGACTTCTGGAGCTCATTGAGCTGGAGGTTGCAAAAGGGGCACCAGTCACCGCGGTAGAAGGTGACCACCACCGGTCCGTGCTCCAACAACGTGTCGAGACTGACGATCTCGCCCGTCGAGTCCGGCAACGAGAATGACGGGGCGATGCTCCCTACGGCGAGGCCCGGGGCGACACCCGCGGCGTTCACTTCGGCGACACCCGCGGCGATGCGATCCGCGAGAGCGGCCGGGATATTGGCGGCGTACCCGTCAAGTTGCGACTTCAAATCTGACATGTGATCTCCTCTAGAATTGGACTGACCAGTCCACTTTAGATGGATTAGAATGGACTGTCAAGTCCATTCTTGAAAGGCACCCGTGACCGAATCGACTCGCACCCTGACGCCGAAGGGCCGACACACGCGCGATCGCATTGTCAACGCCGCGGCGAACTTGATGGTGCACAAAGGGGTCGCGTCGGTGAGTCTCGATGATGTGGGTCGTGCCACGGCGACCAGCAAATCGCAGATGTACCACTATTTCTCGTCGAAAGACGATCTCGTCGGAGCAGTCGTCGAGGCCGTGGGCGCCGACATTCTCTCGTTCCAGGGAGAACTGCTCCGCAACGTGCAGACCATTGACGACCTCGAGACCTGGGCGAACGCCATCGTCGACGTCCAGCGTGGCGGCGCGCTCTTTGAGGGTTGCCCTCTCGGCACGCTCGCCAACGACCTCGCCGGGGAGAACAACAACAGCGTGCAACCGATCTTCGATGACGCCTTTGCGCGGTGGCGCGAGCTTCTCGAGGTCGCCCTCGACACACTCGTTGCCAACGGAGTCCTGCGACGCGAGACCGATACACACCATCTCGCCGTCGCCACACTCTCGACTCTGCAAGGCGGATTACTCATGGCGAAGGCGACACAGGACGAAGCCGCGCTGCGCATTCCCTTGGATGCCGCACTCGCCTACGTACGAAGTTTTCGCGTCTAGGGCATCGCGCTGGCCCGTGGTTCAGATGCCGATTGTTACGCGCAGGACCGGCAGTACCCCATCACATCCAGCGAGTGCGACAGAGGCGTAAAGCCGGTGGCGGCGACAAAATCGTCGATCGTGGCTTCGACGATCTTTTCGAAGGCGACCGTCGGCGTGACGTCTTGGATACCGCCGCAACGAACGCACAAGAGATGGTGGTGATGTTCAGTGAGGTCCTCTGACAATTCGAAGTGCGTGAAGTCGCCCGCCGCAGACAGCGATCGCACCGCCCCCACACCTTGCAGGTCAACGAGGTGTCGGTAGGCCGAGCTTCTGGGTAGGTCGGGAGCACGACGTTCAATCTCGCTGATGCGTAAGGGGTGGCCGGCACGGAACAAGACCTCCACCACCGTGCGACGACCCGTCGTATAACGGAGTTGACCCTGGCGAAGGCGAATCTCGACCAACTCATGAATGCGAGAACTCGCGGCGTCAGATGGTGCTCGCTGCATGAGGTTCTCCGATGTCTCAGTTGTAATGAGACTGAGTCTACATTTAGCCTTTTCGCATGAAGAGAGTTCGAGGTTCGTCTCGGGTCATCGCCGCGGTCTCGGCGACGCTCCTGGCCGCGCTCACGTTGTCGGCGTGCGGGTCGAACACTTCGTCGAACACCTCGCAACCGGGCGTGATCAACGCCATCGGTGCGGAGAACCAGTACGCGAATGTTCTCGGCCAGATTGGCGGAAAGTACGTCCACGTCACGTCGATCTTGAACAACCCCAACACCGACCCCCACACCTTCGAAGCCAGCACCAGCGTGGCCGAAGCGGTCAGCAACGCCCAGCTCATTGTTCAAAACGGCCTCGGCTACGACGACTTCATGAACAACATTGAATCCGCCTCACCCAACGCGGCGCGCAAAGTGATCGTCGTTCAGCACGTCCTCAAACTTCCCGACTCGACGCCGAATCCGCACCTCTGGTACGAGCCGGCGACGATGCCCGCGGTGGCCAGCGTCATGGCGACCGATCTCGCACAGATTGATCCGCATCACGCGAAGTATTTCCGCGCGAGACTCGCCGCCTTCACCGCGTCCCTCGGGCGGTGGTACGCAGCCATCGCCGCCGTTCACGCACACTACGGAGGAACACCCGTAGCGGTCACGGAGCCCGTGGCCGACTACTTGCTGCAGGCGATGGGACTTCACATCGTGACCCCCTTCGTGTTTCAAGCGGACATCATGAACGGCGTCGATCCCGCACCTGAGGACATCACCCTCGAAGACGGGTTCTTCACGCATCACGAGGTCAAGGTCTTTTGTTACAACGAACAAGTCGTCGACGCGCTCACCTCATCGATTCGCGACACGGCGACGGCTGCACATGTTCCTGTCGTCGGTGTGTACGAGACGATGCCCGAACCCGGGTACACGTACCAGAGCTGGATGCTCGCGGAAGTCGCAGCGATTCGTGCCGCGATCGCGAACGGCACATCCACGGAGCACCTGTCGTGACGACAACGCCCGCCAACAGCACGCGAGCACCCGTTCTCGAATTCGACGACGTGTCGTTGGCCTTCGGGAGCCGACGCATCCTCGACCACGTGTCCTTCGAGATTCGCGCGGGAGAATTCACCGGGCTCATTGGCTCGAACGGGGTTGGTAAGACCACGCTCCTGAAAGTCATTCTGGGCACCCAGCGCATCCAGAGTGGGGACATACGTATCAACGGCACGAAGCGCACGGCGCGTCTTCGCTCCGTGGGGTACGTGCCGCAGAAGGTGTCCATCGATGCGGACGTGCCGATTCGGTCGCGCGATTTCGTGGCCCTCGGACTTGACGCCCATCGCTTCGGGTTGCGCCGTCGCACGACCGAGGATCGACGACGCGTCGACGAACTCCTCGAGGCCGTCGACGCCACCTCGTTCGCCGATGCGCGACTTGGTGACTTGTCCGGCGGCGAGCAGCAGCGTGTCCTGATCGCTCACGCCCTCGTCAGCGAACCCAGCTTGCTGCTGCTCGATGAGCCTTTGGCCAATCTCGATCCCCGCAGTGTGCAAGAAATCGTCGCGCTGCTCCACAACATTGCCGCGACGCGCGACGTGGCTGTCTTTCTTTCGGCGCACGAAATGAACGCGTTGCTGCCCGTGATGGACCGCATTGTGTATCTCACGGGCGGTCGAGCCGCGAGTGGCACCACGGACGAAGTCGTGCGTTCGGACGTCTTAAGTGCCCTCTACGGCCACCACGTCGACGTCCTCCAACTGCACGGGCGCGTCCTCGTCGTCGCGGAGCCGGGAACGACCACCGATCACTTGCCCAGTCACGAGACCTTGAAGGTCGACTAGTCGTGCACGTCCTCTTCAAACCGGGATTCTTCTCGAATGTCCCCGTGCGACACGCCCTCGTCCTGGGTGCGATCGTCGCGCTGGTGTCGGGCGTGGTTGGGGTGATGACCGTGGTGCGTAGCCAATCATTCGCCGGCCACGCGCTCACCGACGTCGCGACCACGGGGGGTGCCGGCGCCGCGTATGTCGGAGTCTCGCCCCTCGCCGGTTTTCTCGGTGGCGCCGTCGCCGGTGCGGGCGCCATGGAGTTCATCGGTGTCCAACGCGCGCGCCAACGCGATATCGCCACCGGCATCGTTCTCGGCGCCGCCACGGGTCTCTCGGCTCTGTTCTTGTATCTGAACGCCACGAGTAGCGCGACGACCGGCGTCACCCAACAGGTCCTCTTCGGTTCCATCTTCACTGTCGATTCCTCCACCATCACCGTCACCGCGCTCACGGGAGTCATCGTTCTGCTCGTCCTCGCCGTCGTCTGGCGACCGCTCCTGCTCGCCTCACTCAGTGCGGAGATGGCCGCAGCGCTCGGCACCAGAGTCCGTCTCGTCGGCGCGGCGTTCATCGTGTCGATGGCCGTGGCGGTCGGACTCTCCTCCATCGCCGTGGGATCCATCCTCTCGACTGCACTGCTCATTGGTCCGGCCGCCACCGCCCTGCGCCTTACGAGGTCGCTGCGGGCGGCCATCGTGACGAGTTGCGCTCTCGGCGTCGTCGCCACCTGGGCGGGCATCCTCTGCGCCTACGACAGTTACGACTGGGACCCGTCCAGCCACGGACTACCCGTGAGTTCCTTCATCGTCGGCATCGTGGTCCTCTTGTACGGGATCTCGGGTCTGCCCGGCCTGCGGCGACGGGCACACGCGCGAAACCGTGACGTGCTGCGCACACACGACGCCCACCACGCGATGCCGGGGAGTGCCTGACGTGTTTCAGGGATTCATGATCAACGCGTGGGAGGTGGGCACGATGGTGGCGGTCGTGGCCGGCGTCGTCGGGTTCTTTGTGGTTCTGCGCGGTTCCGCATTTCCGGCGCACGCCATTCCGAACGGCGCCTTCGCGGGGGCGGCGGGCGCCAACTTGATGGGGATCAGTCCCCTCCTCGGACTCGGTGCGTTCTCACTCCTCGGCGCGGTGGCCATCGGAACACTGGGACGACGGACGCGCTCCGATGTCGCCACCGCTCTCGTGCTCGTGCTGATGTTGGCTCTCGGGGCCGCGTTTCTGAGTCAGAGCACCGAGTACGAGCCGCAGATCTTCTCGTTGCTCTTTGGCGAGATTCTTGGCGTGAGCACGTCCCAGCTCACGCCCGTGCTCATCATCGGCGCTGTGTGCATTCTCGCCACCTTCGCCATGTTTCGACAGCTGATGTTGACATGCCTCGTGCCCGATATCGCGCACTCGAAGGGCCTACGACCCGCTGTGGTCGATCTGATGTTCCTCGTGATCGTCGCGGGTGCGACCACCATGACCGTGCCCGTGGTGGGCGCTCTGTTGATTTTCACTTTGATGATTGGACCACCCGCGGCCGCGAGATGCCTCACCCATCGTCCCGGTGTGGCGATGGCCCTCTCGGTGGCCATTTCCGTCTCGGTCGTGTGGGCGGCGATTGCCTCGTCGTTCCAATCGAATTGGCCGGTCGGGTTCTTCGTCGGTGTCTTTAGTGCCGCATGGTACGGCGTCGCGCGTCTCGCTCACACCGCCCTGCGAGCGAGACGAACAACTCTCGCGACCGCGATCTCGTACACGGCCGCTTCGTGAGTGGTGACACCAGAACAGGGGATCACGAGAATCCCTGACAGTGCCTCCGTCACCTCTCATGTCTGCCCTCACCTTCGTAGGATGACAGCGGATGTTTACTCTCCTGGTCTCCTCGCCACTGTCGTACCCATGAACGAGCGACGCGCGAACTACCAGCGGCACTTCCGCGGCCTTGAACAGCGCGCGCTCGACGCGCTCGAGGCCGGCGACCACAGCCTCGCCCTCTCCCTGGTGCGTGACGCGGCCAATTGGGCGTGGAACCATCATCCCAGCCAGTTCGCCAGCGCGCCCTGCGAGAGCGTGCTCACTCAGGTCGGTCGCGCCCACGACCGCTCGCAACCACGTCGACACACCGCCACCCCCGAGCGGGTCCTGCACGTGATGACCGAGGCCTACGGCATTGGGGGGCACACCCGCATTACGACGTCGTGGATGCAGTTGGACGACACGCGTGAACATTCCGTGGTTCTCACGGGTCAAGAGACTGCTCCCATCCCTGAGACTCTCCTCGTCGCGTCACAAAATCAACTCCGTGATCTGACGGGGTTGTCGGATCTCGAACGACTGGAAGCGCTGTCCGCGCTCGTCTCCGAGGTCGACCTCGTCATCTTGAACATCCACCCCCACGACGCCATTGCCGTGGCGGCCTGCGCCGGGGCGCGCCACCGCGCACGGACGTTCTTCATCAATCACGCGGACCACCTTCTTTGGCTCGGTGTGTCCGCGGCAGACCACATTCTCGACCTGCGACCTTCGGCCGTTCCGGTGACCCGCACGCGGCGTTGTTCGACGGACAACGCCGCCACGCTTTTTCCACTCCCTCTCGATGAACCCGTGCGCGACCCCGCGCGCGGGGCGGCGTTGGCGCACGAACTTGGCATTCCTTCAGGCGCGCCCGTCTCCGCGTCGTTGGCGGAGCCGTACAAATTCACCGACGACACCGGAAGCCGATTCGTCGACCTCCTACGTACGTTGCTACGACAGGAATCATCATTGCACCACATTGCCGTTGGTCCGGGCCCCACCACGCCGCTCTGGCGCGAACTCTCCGAGGAGTTTCCGACGCGCGTTCACCTTCGAGGCATCACCCGCGACTACGCCGCCGTGTTCGACGCCGCCACCTTCTTCTTGGACTCTTCACCTTTTTCGTCAATAACCGCCGCTCTGGAGGCAGCCGCCTGGGGCCTTCCGGTACTCAGCTTCGTGGGTGAGAGTGTGACCCCGCTCGCCTTCGACGATCTAGGTGTTCGTCCCGTGCAAGCGCGGAACGCCGACAGCTGGCTGCGCACGGCGCGCACGTGGTGTCGCGAACCACATCTCGCACGCAGCGCCGGGACGACGATGCGCCTCGACTGTCTCGCCATTCACAGTCCTACCAAGTGGGTGCAGCGTCTCGAACGACTACTTCTCACACCCTGGACGCTCGAGCGATCACGCGAGATTCCCGCACCCGTGGCCCCGGACGCGTTCGATGACGCGGTCGATCAACTCGCGAGAACCCGTCAAGCCATGGCGGAACGCGCTGCTCGGGGTGACTGAACCCTTACCCGCTGACGTGGTGTCCCTTAGGTCCAGCGGTGGAGCCACACGTCCTCGTGGGCCACACGAAATCCCCGCGAGTGATAGAACGCCATCGCCCGCTGATTGTCTCGTTGCGTGGCCACCGAGAGGCTCGTCACGCCCTGGTCTGCACAGAACATCGCGCCTTGGCGCACGAGGCTCGTCGCGATCCCCCGGCGCACGTACTGCGGATCCACCGCGATCAAACTGATCGTGGCCGTGGCGCGATCGGCGTTAATGACCAGTGAGATATACCCGACGACAACGCCGTCGACGTCCGCGCAAAGGACGATGTCCGCGCGACCATCGATGTCATTGGTAATCCACTGGCGATAGAGGTCGTCGGCGCGTGAGGCAGGAAACCGACGATCGCGGTAGAAGCGAGTGTCCCGGTGACTCACGGACGCGATGTCACCGAGTCGGCTCTTGTCACCGTCATGGGCGACGCGGACCACCGTGTGGGATGTCGACACCGTGGATGCCGACGCGGCGGCGGGCGTTCCGACGAGCGTGAGACGCCGATCCATCTCCTCAAAGTGAGATGACGAGAGCAGTGCCAACGCCGACGTTGACGACGCCGGTACCAGCGCCATCACGAGGTCGACGCCGCGTGCGCTGCACCACTCCGTGATGGCGACAAGATCCTCGCGGGAACGGGGGAGTTCGCGCAGACGCGCGACCGTGAGACCCCAGAACTGTGAATCCCAGTCCAACACGTCGCACCAGCGCGACGAGACATCACTCACGGTGTTGCGTCAAAGTCGGTGATGGCCTCGATCACCTCGGCCTGCTCGGCGTCGCTCAATGTGACAAAGAGCGGCAGTCGCAGAACGCGAGACGCCACGTCATCGGCCACGGGACATTGTCCGACACGCCCCCCGAGGGCGAGACCCATCGGGGAGCTGTGCAGAGGCACGTAATGCGAAACGGCCAGGATGCCGCGCGCGAGCAAGTGTTCACGGAGACCTTCACGCGTCGCCTCATCGGGAAGGAGCAGGTGGAAGAGGTGATACGTCGGATCGCACCACGCCGGGACGTGGGCCAAGGTTGCGCCGTGTTCCCGCGCCCACGGTGCGAGGGCCTCGGCGTAGCGCTCCCAGAGCATCTGGCGGCGCGACTGAATGCTCGTGCGCTCTTCAACTTGGGCGCAGATGACCGCGGCAATGAGTTCTGAGGGCAGCGCGTTTGTGCCCTGCGCCACCCACGTGTAGCGATCGACGTCGCCCCGCTCAAAGGCCGCGCGGTTCGTTCCGTTTTCTCGAATGTTGCGCAGGCGTTCCACCGCGGACGCCTCGCGCGCGATCACGGCGCCACCTTGTCCCGAGCTGAAATTCTTCGTGGCGTGAAAACTGAGTGCTCCGTAGTCGCCCATGCCGCCGAGAGGTCGGTCTCGATAGGTGCCGAACAGTCCGTGGGCATTGTCTTCGATAATCGCGAGACCGTGGCGCTCACCGAGGGCCAGGATCGCGTCCATCTCGCACCCCACGCCGGCGTAGTGGGTGACCACGATGGCGCGGGTGCGCGCCGAGATAAGACCGTCCACGTGACGCTCATCAATATTCAGCGTGTCGGCCCGAACATCCGCGAACACGGGACGGGCTCCGTGTGCGGAGAAGGCACTCGCGGTGGACACGAAGGTGTAGCTCGGAACAATGACCTCGTCGCCGGCCGAGAAATTCAGGGCCAGCGCACTCATCTCCAGGGCACTCGTGCAACTCGTCGTGAGAAGAGCTGTGGCGCCGTCGAGGGACGCGGTCAAGATCTCTTCCGCGCGACGCGTCATGTCGCCGTTGCCGGCGTAATCGCCACTCGCTCGAACCTCGTCGAGATAGTCCAACTCCCGACCGACGAAGGAGGCCCGATTGAAGGGAATGCGAATGCTGCGGGTCATCGCGGCGGAAGTCTACTGACGGTGACGCGCGAACCCTCGGCCCGCACGATGGATAGATTGACGTGACCAAGAGAGGGGATCTGTGACGACAACCGCATCAACCTCCGGCGTTCCCGTCGTCGCGCACATTGACGCCCCCATCGAGCCGTACGACCTCGACGCCGAGATTGCCCTCGCTCTGACGCGCGTGCAACACCACACGATGGTCACCCGCCACCGACTCGCCGCGACGTACCAGATCGCGGCGTTTGCGGAGAGGAGCGGGCTTCGAGGATCCTTCGTCGAATGCGGAACCTGGAAGGGTGGCGCGAGCGGCATGATGGCCCTCGCCAGCGTGCGTCACGGTTCAGCGTCGCGCGATCTCCACCTCTTCGATTCCTTTGTCGACATGTGTGTCCCGGACGAGACTCTGGACGGCGAGATTGCCGTCGCGCAAGCGCGCGCAACCCCCGGGTTGACGGGGCCGCTGGACGGCACGCTGCGACCAATGACCGGCTTTTACGAACCTCTCGGCGGGCACGGTACACCTGAGGATGTACGGGCTCTTCTGTGTGACGAGATCGCCTACCCCGCGGATCGAGTCCACATTCATGAGGGATGGTTTCAAGACACCCTCGTGCCCGCGCGGGAATCGATTGGCGAGATCGCCGTGTTGCGTCTCGACACGGACTTTTATGCGGGCACGCTCTATTGCCTAGAGTCCCTCTTCGACCTCGTCGTCAGTGGCGGTTTTGTCATCTTCGATGATTACGGGTGTTACGAAGGTTGTCGACGTGCCGTTGACGAATTCCTCACCACCGTCACGCCACCGCACTTCCTGAATCACATTGACGCCGAGGGTCGCTACCTCATCAAACGATGATTACGGACACCCACGAACAGCGTTCAAGTCTCCACCGCCACGAACGCACGGACACTGAACACGCGACGGAGGGGCTTCGATGACGCAAAGGCGGACGGTCGTGTCCGGGAACACCATCGGGGACGCGTGGCTCGACATCGCCGAAGTCATCGTGCAGTCCGGGACGGCGAGCTTCTACGACGGGCTCGCGATGCGCGAGGTGCTCGAAGCGTCACTCGTGATTGCGGCGCCCGACCCCGACGACGCCATCATCGATCGTTTCGGTGACGCCGAACGCGTGGCGTGGATGCACGCGAATTTCACCGATCACGCTGCCGTGCCGGAACTCGGACACGCCGACAGCTACGCCACGTGTCTTTACGACTACGCCCACACCGGTCTCGACCAAGTGGCGTGGGTGATTGATCGATTGCGTACGGACCCTCTGTCGAGATCCGCCACGATCACGACGTTTCAACCACTGATCGACACGACGTACATTCCCTGTGTCAGCTTGCTGGACTTTTACCTCCACGAGGGCGCGCTCTGTCAGGTGGCGACCTGCCACAGCATCGACTTCGGGGCCAAGGGCTACGGCAATTTGATCGAGTTGGCGGCACTCAGTGCACGCGTTGCTCGCGATCTGGGATGCGGCGTTGGCCACCTCACGATGAACGTCAAGTCCGCGCACATCTATGACGCCGAAGTGGCGTACGTCGAGAACATCCTTCGCCAGCGGTAGTGCGACAGCGTGACGCGTGCGACACTGTGAACGTGACGGCTCCCTCCTCAGTGACCTCTCGGAGAACAATCGCCATCTCAATTGCCACCGTGGTGCTCTGGGCGATCATCACACCGTGGGTGTGGCGCGACTTACGGCGTCGACCGAATGATCTCGTGCGGGGCAGTAAGTGGATCTGGGCCATGGCGAGCACCAACCTCAGCGGTTCTCTCGCGTATCTCGTGGTCGGGCGCCGATCCAGACCGGGCGGCCGCGGTGAACCTCAGGCGCCGACCTCTCGTTCCTAGAGCGCGCAACTACGCACGCGACTAGCCCGCTGTCGGGGTCCGGCGTCGCAGCGGTGGCGTGACGGCGGGTGGGGTGCGGCGGGCCGGGAGCGCCGCCAAGAGCTCCTCCACCACCGCGGCGATCTGATCCACGGCGTGTTCAATCGCCGGCTCCATCACCTTTGACACCGACGTCACCCCGGCGACCTTCCTCACAAATTGACGAGCCGCCGCCGACACCTCATCGGGCGTCGCGGGCGGCTCGAGGCCACGAAGTGGAGTGATGTTTCGACACATACGCGCAGCGTAGGAGAACGTTCACGGCGTCGTCGAATGCCTAGATGGTGGGCTCCGCCGACGGCACCTCGGCCCGGAGGAGAAACTCCGCGGTGTTGATGGCGTTCACCAATTCGTCGACGTGGACGAGCAACGAGGCGGATACCCCGTCGGCCTCGCAGCGTTGGTAGAGCGCGCGCAGTCGTACGTCGTCCTGATGGTCCGCTCCTTCGCTCATGCGCGCCACGTTGCCGAGGGCCGTCACGAGCGCGTCCTCAAGAGCGCGCAGACTCGCGGGGGTCGCGTCGACGTCCGTCCGCTCTGATTCGAGCCGCACGGCGTGTATCGCTCGCACGATCCGTAGCCCCACGGCGAGGAGCGATCGGTCCCGATCGATGAGCTCAACGTCCGCGCGTGGTTCCGCAATAGCTGCGCCGACCGCGGCTTGCGCGCGCGCCCAGGACGTCCGGGCGCCGCGCGAGGCCGCCGCGAGATCGTCGCGCGACACCCGCTCAAGCCGCCACAGGTACTTAAACGTCGCGTCGAGGTAGGTCGCACACGTGCGAAACATGTCCGCCACGGTCTCGTCCACGCGCGGTCGCGTGGGCGAGGGCCAGGCCACATACGCCAACAGAGCGAGGGTGCCGCCGAGGGCGATGTCTATAAACCGGTCGGCGGCCGTGCCAATGGAATCCGTGAGTGACGTACTCAAGATCACGAGCACCATGCTCGTGACGAATCCAATGGCGACCGCAAAACTGACCTGCCACGTCGAGTAGGCCATGAACCCGAGAACGCCCACGAGCACGACGGTCACTTGCACACTGGGGTGCAACGTACTCACCAGGACTGCCGCCAATGTCGCGCCCAGGAGTGTGCCGACCACACGACCGACGCCGCGTCGCAGGAGGGACCCGTAATCGGGTTTCAAGATCGTCACCACCGCGAAGGGCACCCAGTACGACCGCGGCAATCCGACGGAATGAGCAATGACGAGAGACACGGGGACGGCAACGGCGAGACGGATCGCGTGCCGCAGGACCGGCGACGACAGAGTGAATTCTTTGCCGAGTGCCCGCACGTCAAAACGCCGGACGTCGGGCGAACGCTCCGCGCGTGAGCCCATCGTGGGTCGCGAGAGTCGCCACCCTGACGACGTGCGCGCCTCTTCCACCAAGGCCCGGGCGGCACGAAGCTGACCGCCCAGCGCACGCAGGTGCACGACACATTGCTCGCCGAGAAGTGCCACGTCACCCTCCGTGTGGGCCACCAACGCCGCCACGTGGTCCACGGCTGTCGTGAATCGGGTCTGCGCGGTCTCAAAGGTGAGCTCACGTCGAGGATGACGCAACGCCACCGCGAACGACGTCACGAGTTCGGTCACAACGTCGAGTACCTCGCTGACCCGGTTCTCCAATTCGTTCTCGCCGATCGCGAGCACGCGGACACGCAGGCCCGCCAGCGTCGTCAGTTCAAGGCGACAGCGCCGCACTTGGTCCAGCGTGGCGCGGAGTACTTGAACGTCAGTGCGTCCAAACAAGGAAGGCGTATCGAGCAGGCGCTCGGCGTCGTCCAACGACGTCACGACGTCCGCTGTGGGTCGTCGTGGCGATCGTCCCGCCTGGTCCGCCACCGCCTCTAGCGCCGCCGCGACACCCCACCGCTGCACCCGCAGTGACGGCGGAAGCCGGAGCAGGAGGAGGGCGAGAACTTCAACGAGCGAGCCAGCGAGGACCCATAATCCAAGGGCAAATGCATCACGCGGCGTCGCCGAGAATCGGCCGAGCACGACGAAGGCGACGATGTACTGGGTACCGACGGTCGCCTGGGTCAGGCCAAACGTGGTCAAGAGCCCGGCCCCGAAACACCACAGGACCAGCAGGGCAATGTGGAGCGCTGCGGATGACGAGGTCGCACACCCGACCATGGTGGAGAGGGACATACCCACGGCGTCGGCCAGCGCGAGGGACACGGGGATTCTCGGTGCGCCGACCAACGACGCGACCGCGATGAGGTTGGCGCCGATCGCCATCGAGATGGCGGCTCGCACGTCACCGCCCGCCAACCCCAGAGCGAAGACCGTCACCACAGGTGCCGCGGTGATAAGGCCGATGACGGGTGAGAACTGCGCGACGTCCGTTCGCAGGGCCTGTCGAGTTGCGGAGGTCAGCTGACTCACTGGTCGACCCAGAGTCGCGAGCGAGAACCCGAGGACGGCGTCACCGGCACGATCTTGCGCCCTGACTGCGTTGAGGCGTGGTCGCGCGACGAGTTGTTCTGCAGAAAGGTTTGAACAGCGCGAGAACGTTCATCTCGGTGTCGATGGTGAGATGCCGCGGAGATCGGGCTACAAGAACTGCGGTCGGACGAGGCGAGCATGTCGTGATGCCACCGTACCGCGACCCCGCCCACAGCGCCCCGTGGTCCCCCGTCACCATCCCCTTGACGCATGTGTGTGACCGCACGTGACGTCTCACGAATTGAGAGGTGTCGCGGAGCACGCGAGCCGAGATCGACGGCGACGATCACGGGTAGTAATCGGGAAAGTTTCCCAGATAAAGCGCACCGTCATCCGGGGTCAAGTTCCTTGCCATCCAACGTTCCGCGTCACGACGGGTGTCGAAGCGGCGAAACTTCGCACCAAATCCGCTGCAGAGCGCCTCGGCATTCGTGCGACCGATGGCGAGCAGTTCACAGTTCGCCTCGAGGATGGATGAGCCGAGTCGATAATTCGCTACGTAACGATCTCCCTGTCGATCGACCACACCGCCGGTCACCACTATGTGACGTCCCATCATCTTCAGGTCCGTAAGGACGCTGATTGATTCCTCTGCAGTTTGTCCCGTCACTGGTCGGTCGTCGGTGACGACCGTCGTGCCCCGATCGCTCAGCGAAATGACGATCGGAGCCTCTTCGTCCAGCGACGGCAGTGCGTGACCCCTTCCCACGACCTTCGAACCGAGCGCCACCCACAAGGGAACGAGCCATATGGCGAGAACGAAAGCGATGTACGTGGGTATTACGGAGCTCATCAGGCAGAGCAGGGCACTCCCAACGAGAACAACCCCTCCTAGAGACACCGTGCGAACTCCCCAGGACAACGGTCTTTGACGACCCCGCAAGCGAAACCCCCACGGGAAGACGAGTCCGTACACCGCGGACGACACAAACGCGATGACCGCGGCGTGCGTGAAAGAAGTCAAGAGAACCAGCAACCCGATGATCAAGGTGAAAGAAATGGGACGCTGCGTTACGCGGGCGTCATGACGGGGGACGATCTCGCCTGCGTGTCCCGAGGATCTATCAAAAAGGTTCTCCGCAGCTCGAAAAGGGGCAGAAAGAAAGCGACTCGAAGGATTTGCGCCGTGTGCGACGGCAGTGGCAGACGACGACGGGGGAAAGGCCCACAGGGCGTAGAGACGTAAAACTTCTGATCCGCGGAAATTCTCACGCTGCGCGACGCGGACCCAGCGCAGTAACTGCAATCCTGCGGAGGACACCACCAAAACCCACGCCAAGGGGGGCGCAGTCACCATCAGAGGATCCTTTCTCCAACTCAACGCACGGGGTCGTCCTTGAGAAGGCGCCGCATGACACCGCGTTGTAAGAGGGGTGGAGTTCTACACTCTCCCCACGACACCACGCATCGAGCCTCGCACAGCACACCAAATTTACGCGATCATGAACTTCCCAACACCCGCGTGAACAGCGCGGGTCACGTGCGAGAGGGTGACGAGAGACGCCGTTCACGACACTGCTAGAGTTCCCACGATGATTGGATACCTCTTTCGCCGTCTCATGCAGGGTATTGCCGTGCTCTTCGGCGTATCTTTTCTCACATTCCTCTTGCCTGCACTAGAAAAGGGCAATGTGGCGCGCGCGGTTCTCGGAAATCACGCGAGCCCCTTGGAATTAAAGGAATTCCTGCATTCTCACGGCCTTGACCAGCCCTTTTTCGTTCAGTATTACCACTACATGATCGGGTTGTTCCACGGCAATCTCGGCACCTCCCTGAACCCCCAGACCATTGATGAACCCGTGTCTCAGGTCATCGCGCCGTACGTGCCGAGGACCCTGTGGCTCGTGCTGATCTCCATTCTCTTCTCGACGGTCATTTCGGTCGTTATTGGACTCTTCCAGGGCATTCGACGCAACACCATTTTCGACCACTCAATGACGTTCTTGGTGTTCCTTCTTTACTCGTTCCCGGCCTTCCTTTTCTCCACAATGACCATCATCCTCTTCTCGTTGACCCTGCACTGGTTCCCACCGGCAGTCGATTCACCAACAGCCAATGGATGGTTCTCCCCACTCGTTCAAATGTGGAACCATCCGAATCAATTCGTTCTTCCGTTGGCGACATTGACTGTTCTCGGTGTGGGTGGCCTCACCCGGTTCATGCGTGGCTCCATTTTGGACACAATGGTTCAGGACTACGTCCGCACCGCGAAGGCAAAAGGTTGCTCACCCAACCGGGTCCTTTTCCGTCACGCATTCCGCAACGCCGTGTTGCCGGTTATCACAATTCTCGGACTTTCCCTCCCCGCACTCTTTGGTGGGGCGCTCATTACCGAGCAGGTCTTTAATTACCCGGGAATGGGCCAGTTGACCGTTCAGGCAACTGAGGCGCGCGACGTCCCAGTTGTTATGGGACTCACTCTTCTCGTCACTGTTGCGACGGTGGTTGGAAACTTGCTGGCCGACATCGGTATTGCGGTTGCCGATCCTCGCATTCGACTCACGGGGAAGCGATAAACATGACTGTCATCGACCAACGACCCGAGTCCTCGCCGCAGGCATCCGGCGGCGACGTGCGCGGAACCGAGCGCATGTGGGTCCAGATGTTTCGCGTGTTTCTGTCGAACAAGATCGCCGTTTTGTCGGCGCTCTATTGCATCGGCGTGGTCCTCTTCTGTTACGTAGGACCGCTCTTTTACCACTCGAATCAAACGGACGCGAGCTCGTCAATTCTCTACACGAATCTTCCTCCTCAGAAGGGATTCCCCCTAGGAACTGACTATCTCGGTTTCGACATTCTCGGCCGATTGATGTTTGCGGGACAATCATCTTTGGAACTGGGTTTCCTTGCCGCACTCATCTCCCTCGTCGTAGGTGTGGGCTACGGCGTTCTTTCGGGCTACCGAGGCGGCTGGCTGGATGCTCTGCTCATGCGCATTGTGGACGTCATGCTCTCGATTCCGGGCCTCTTCTTGTTGTTGGCGGTCATTTCGATTTGGGGTCGTTCCAAGACGCTGTTGATCTTGGTCCTGGGTCTCACCGGTTGGTTCGGTGACGCGCGTTTGCTGCGAGGCGAGGCGATCGCCCTGCGTGACCGTGAATTCGCTCAGGCCGTGCGCGCCATGGGTGGAGGCTCCGGTCGCATCATTTGGCGCCACATTCTGCCCAACACCGTGTCCACCATGATGACGGTGGCCACCTTTGCTCTGGCGAACTCAATCCTCGCCCTGACATCACTCGGTTTCCTTCAGCTCGGTATTCCACTGCCGGAAACTGACTGGGGAACGATGATTCAATTTGGCTCTCAGAACTTCCAAATTGGATGTTGGTGGCAGATTTATCCCGTGTGCATTCTGTTCTTGTTGTTGGTGATCTCCTTCAACTACATCGGTGACGCCATGCGGGACATGTTTGAAGTTCGACTGCGCGAGCGTTAAAGCGTGTGCGTGGCGAGGCCTGAGCGATGACGACCGATAACGACACGAGTAGCGCTGACGAAACAGCCAAACAAGGACCTTCATTTCTTGTTCAGGCGATCATTGTCATCGTTATCGCGACACTCGTCGGTGGACTGGCGTACGGGATCAAGGTGTCCCTCGCAACATCGCCGACCACCACGATCGACACGAAGCCTCAGGCTCGCGCCCAAGTGGAGTCGATGTACCGCATCACGGCGTCGACAGCGAAGACCTTTGGTGCAAGCGTGAAGTCATGCGGTGCCAATCCCACCTGTGTCTCTGCCGCCGCCAGCAAGGCGTTGACGAGCCAAGGCACCGCCTCGGGAATGGTGGACTTGAGCCTTTACCCGAGCGACACGAACGCCGCTTTGCAACTCTTTCTCGACGACATGGTGGCCCTCGAGAAGACGTACTTGAAGGCGTCCGAAGGAACCAGAATGCAAGTTATTTACACTTCGCTCCTGCCGTGGCCCGGGGAACTTATCCACGCACACGTCGATTCGGCCGCTGTCCTAGAGCTCTTGAAGTAAGCGGCTACACCGCAGTGAATGGCGTAGTAAAGGCGCTAAATCAGAAGGGTATAATCCAAAAGTGACCATTCTTTCCATCCAGAATTTGCGCACTCAATTTGCCATGCGTGCGGCTGACGTTGTGGCCGTTGACGATGTCTCCATTGACGTCGAGGCGGGTGAGTGCATCGGGATCGTGGGTGAGTCTGGTTGCGGAAAGACCACGACGGGTCTTTCGATCATGCGTTTGCTACCCGGGAACGGAAAGGTCTCCGGAGGAAAGATCCTTCTGGACGGAAAAGACCTGGCCCTATTGTCCGAAAAGGACATGCAAGGCGTCCGCGGAAACACCGTCGCCTTGATCCCGCAGGACCCGATGACATCTCTCAACCCCGTCATGCGCATCGGCGACCAAATTGCCGAGGGGTACCTGATTCACCGAGGTGCCTCTAAGGAAGAGGCTCGCCAAAGGGCCCTGGAAGTGCTGCGCATGGTCGAGATGCCCAATCCCGAAGAGCGCCTCAATCAGTTCCCTCACGAGCTTTCGGGTGGTCTCCGTCAGCGCGTCATGATCGCTATGGCACTCGTGTGCGAGCCGAAGGTTCTCATTGCGGACGAGCCCACGACCGCTCTTGACGTCACTATCCAGGCCCAGATCCTCGACATCCTGGACAACCTGCGCGTGGAACTGAACATGGCCGTGATCCTGATCACCCACGACATGGGTGTCATTGCCAGCCGCACCGACCGCGTGATCGTGATGTACGCCGGAAAGGTGGTCGAAGGCGCAGACACGAAGACGCTCTTCACCAAGATGCACCACCCGTACACCCAGGCCCTCTTGTCCTCAGTGCCCAAGATTGAAGACGTGGCCGGCGGTCGCCTCAGTTCGATTCCGGGACTTCCGCCGGACTTGTCAAAGACGATTGTGGGCTGTCGATTCGCTCCCCGTTGCGCGTACGCGACGGACGAATGCCGCGAGAATGAGCCGCCCACCGAGATTGCCGGCGAGGGGCACACCTACGCGTGCTTCCACCCGACGAATGGATTTACCCCCGTCGAAGTCCAGATCAATGAAGCACGTAAGGTCGTTGACGCCGTCGAACCATTGATGAAGGTCACCAATTTGGTGAAGGAATTCCCGATTCGCGGCTCAAACATCTTCCGTGGATCCGTTGGAAAAGTCTCCGCCGTGGCGGACGTCAATTTTGAGGTCCGCAAAGGTGAGACCTTCGGCCTCGTGGGCGAATCGGGTTGTGGCAAGACCACGATCGGCCGACTCATCACCGGACTCGAAGAAGTCACGAGCGGAAAGATTGAGTTCACGCACACGAAGACCGACGGTCTGAAGAAGGGTGAGCTGCGACGCGCACTGGCTCAAGAGCGTCAAATGATGTTCCAAGACCCCTATGCCTCGCTCGACCCCCGCAAGCGCGTCGGCGACATCATCCGGGAGCCGCTCGAGATTCAGAAGCGACTCTCCAAGACGCAAATGAACGACCGCGTGACCCAGCTTCTGAGCGAAGTGGGTCTCCCCCTCGCCGCCGCTGAGCGTTATCCTCACGAATTCTCGGGTGGACAGCGTCAACGTGTTGGACTCGCTCGCGCCCTGGCGCTCGAACCGTCTCTCGTCATTGCCGACGAACCTGTGTCCGCTCTCGACGTCTCCATCCAGGCGCAGATTTTGAACCTGATGCAGGACCTGCAGGAATCACGAGGACTGTCCTACATTCTGATTAGCCACGACCTCGCTGTCGTTCGCTACATCGCGCACCGCATCGGTGTCATGTACTTGGGCAAACTCGTCGAAGTAGGCCCGGCCGACGAGGTCTTCTCGCGACCCTTCCATCACTACACCCAAGGACTGCTCAACGCGGTTCCGGTCGCCGACGTGGAGATTGCGCGTACCAAGCGTGGTGATCAGATGAAGGGTGAATTGCCGAGCGCCGTGAACCCTCCGACTGGATGTCGTTTCCGCACCCGCTGCCCCGTGGCAGCGGCCGTGTGCGCCAACGAAGAGCCGCCGATGGTTGAGCTGAGCCCTGGACACACTGCGGCGTGTCACTTCCCTCTTGGCGGCACTCCGGTCACAATCGGATCACAGGACAAGTAGTACCGCCCAAACGGCACTGACACAACAATGGCTGCTCTCGCAGCGATTGTTGTGTTGCGTCAAGGTTGGAGCACGACGGTATTAGACGACTCGCGACAATTCCATCCCATCGGACCCGTGAACACCCAGATCTAGAACCGGCGTGTTGACGGCGTCTAGAAGATCCTCAACACGCCCCGGATACTCACCACAACCCCTCGTATCCAAGAACTAGGGGGCATTCTGCGTGCGGGAGGGTATGAGTCACTCACTTCGTTAATGACCGCCATGTTGACGTCCCCGGAAGTGGTGTAATTCCTGAGGTCCGTTTTTGAGACGGGCCACCGGAGTAGTTCTTGATGTGTCCATTGCAAGGCACGAAAGGAACACTCCGGTGACCCAGATAGATTTTGACCTATCCACGGTGCTCGATGCACTCCAAAGCGACGAGAGCGGAGATCTGGTTCGCCAGATGGTCGGCTTTCTCTATCAGGCGCTCATTGACGCCGAGGCGTCCGAGGTGATCCAGGCGGGGCGTCACGAACGCACGCTGGCGCGCACGACCCAGCGCAACGGCACGCGACCGAGGGTGCTGTCGACCAAGGGTGGTGACGTGGACCTGAAGATCCCGAAACTCCGCAAGGGCAGCTTCTTTCCCTCGGTGCTCGAACGTCGCCGGCGCATCGACCAGGCCCTCTACGCCGTGGTCATGGAGGCCTACGTCCACGGGGTCTCCACCCGCAAGGTCGACGACCTGGTCCAGGCGCTCGGCGTGGACGCCGGGATCTCCAAGAGCGAGGTCTCGAGGATCTGTGAACAGCTGGACGAGGAGATGGACGCATTTCGCGAGCGACCCTTGTCCCACTTGGCCTTTCCCTACCTGCTCTGTGACGCCACCTACGTGAAGGCCCGCGTCGGTGGACGCGTCGTCTCTCGCGCCGTGGTGGTCGCGACAGGCGTGTCCATTGAGGGCACCAGAGAGGTGCTGGGCGTCGCCGTTGGCGACTCCGAGGACGCGGCCTTTTGGACCCAGTTTCTCCAGTCGCTGCGTCAGCGCGGTCTGCAGGGGGTCCAGCTCGTCATCAGCGACTCGCACCTCGGCCTCACGTCCGCGATCGCCAAGGTGTTTCCCGGAGCGAGTTGGCAGCGCTGTCGCGTGCACTTCATGCGCAACGTGCTGGTGAAGGTCCCCAAGCACCACCAGCAGATGGTCGCGGCCATGATCCGCACGATCTTCGCGCAACCCGACGCCGAGCACGTCGAGCGTCAGTTAAAAGAGGTGGCGGCCACCACGCACAGCAAGTTCCTTCGGGTCGAAGCAATGTTGCTGGATGCGGCCGAGGACATCACCGCATTTCGACACTTCCCGGTGGCTCACTGGCAGAAGATTTGGTCGACGAACTCGCTCGAACGACTCAACGCCGAGATCAAGCGGCGCACCCACGTGGTCGGGATCTTCCCCAACGACGCCGCGGGCCTGCGGCTCATCACCGCCGTGTGCGTCGAAGATCACGACGAGTGGACCGTCTCCGAGCGCCGTTATCTCTCGAAGGAGTCTATGGATCTGCTGAAAAACGAAGTCCTGGAGCCGGCGACGAAGGCGATCGGCAAGATCAAGTGACAAGATGGAGGGACATCGAGAAGTGCTCCACGAGAGTTACACCACTCGAAGGGACTTGATCAACGCCATAGGATTCAGCATTTGGTAGCCACCTGGCGCGTTGCGAGCGTCAGCAAGAGCATCGGTGATCTGCAATGCGCTCACTTGGTCCATGAGCTACGCACAGCCCTCCAGACCACTCCCTCCGACAGCGCAGCCGCTGAAAGCTCGCCCAGATCTCGGAGATCGACGCTCTCATAGAGCTTGCAAGGTGAGGCTTGAGTGTTGTGTGGCGCTCCACGACCCTTCATGTGCTGAACGGTGATCCGCCGGCAATTCCAGCACGGAGAGTGGCATCCGGCGCTCTACGGCTCTCCGTATATCTGCCTACTGATAATTCGCGAACGTCGCCAACCGTGAGCCAGAAAGCGCGTGACGTTAACGCACACCTCCGTCAGTTCGTGGCAACAAGTGTCAGCCCTTCGTCCTGCGAAGGAATCGGGCAGTACGAAGGAGGTGCGGTGGTGCGTACTAACTCTGACGGAGAGGGCGAGGTAACTCCGTGGAGTGGGTCACATGCCGCGGGACAACGCATGTGATGGAAGTCGCCCTGCACGGTCAGTGTCGATGTCGATGTCGACGCCAGTACCTAGAAGACTCCTGAGGAGATCATCTTCGTTCTGAAATATCTCACGAGACGGTCGACTGTCGTGGTGTTGATCTCGTGCACAAAGCAGAGTGCCCGCCACTTTCGTGGCGGGCACTCTGCTTGAGCGAAGCTCAAACTACGGGAGTTACTTCGAGAGGAACTCCGGCAGCGAGGACGACGTGGGGCTCACAGGGAGGAGACCCTTCAGCGTCTTCGAAGCCTCACCGGTACCGGTGCCCGAGGGCTGGTACAGGTAGGGCAGCTGGTCCATCGCGTACTGGGCGTAGCTCGGCTTGCCAGCGTTCAGGGCAGCAGTGCCCTTCGTGGTGGCGTCGATCAGACGGTCCATGGTGGTGTCCGAGTACTCACCCGGGTTCGAGAGAGCGTTCGTGTAGAACAGCAGCTCACCCGAGGGGTAGTAGTCCGGAGCGTAGAGCCATCCACCGTACTGGCAGAGTTCCCAGTCACCGTTGCCCTGGGGGTTGCCCGAGGTCGGAGCCGAACCGGCACCCGAGGTGCACAGCGAGGCAATGTTGTCCGGGGTGTCCGTGGACAGCGTGACCTGGATACCTTCCTTGGCCCACGAGGCCTTCTCAGCAGCCATCTGAGCGTCCAGAGTCGGGTCGCCGGTGGCGTACTTGTAGGTCAGGGTCAGCGAGGTGCCCTTCGGGATGCCCGTGCCACAGCCAGAGGACTTGGAGCAGACGGCGGCGTCAGAGGACTTGCCGTCCCACGTCCAGCCAGCGGCCTTCAGGGTCGAGAGACCCTTCGACAGCGAGTAGGCGTAGTGGTTCACGAGACCCTTGCTGAACACGTTGGCCGGCAGCGTCGGGATCGGGCCGTAACCCGGGGTTCCGTAGCCGTTGTACAGCGCCTTGATCAACGTCGCCTGGTCCTCACCGTACTGCAGGGCCTGACGGACCGGCAGCGAGTTCGGAAGGTGAGTTCCACTCGAAGCCGAGTTGAAGTTGTAGTAGGCGTAGTAGAAGGCCCACGAGCCGCCCGTACGAACGGTGTAACCGCTCAGCTGGGACAGCTTGTTGGTGCCCGCAGCGCCCGCCTTGGGGGCCGTGGTCACGTCAGCCGGGAGCACGTAGCCGGTGTCGAGCTGGCCAGCTTCGAGCTGGTTGATCTCGGTGGATTCGCTGTCTTCCGCCTTCAGGGTGAAGGTCGCAAAACCGTCCTTCTGGGCCCCGCTGTACGCCGTGTTCGGTCCGAACACGATGTCACCGGTGGGGTTGAAGCTCTTCAGCTTGAACGGACCGTCGACGATCGACCAAATCGGGCTCGAGTCGTAGGCGTCAAGGTTTGCCGCAACCGTCGGACGGGCGTTGTAGTACAGGTAGCCGTACGCACCGGTGTACACCGACAGCGAGTTCAGCGCCGGAACGCCGTACGCAGCCGCAGTGCTGGCCGGGTAGTAACCACACGAAGCAACAATCGCGCTCATGTCGGTGTAGGCCGCAGTACCGCATCCAGCGGTGGTCGTCGGAATGCTGTCCGTTGCCTCAGTACCGTTGCTCGGGGTCACGTACTTCTTGTCCCACGCGCGCGGGAACGGAGTGATTTCCGTCAAGAAGTTGTAGGTAAACCAGTTGGGGTTCACCGCCGAGGTGGTCGTGATGGTCAAGGTGTTGCCACTCGCGGTGACGTTGCTCACCTGGTCCGGAATACCGAAGCCTGGGACGTAACCCGCGTAGCGGAAAGGAACAGCCTTGTACAGGTCCAGGAAGAACTTGACGGACTGAGCGTCGATCGTCTCACCGTTGGAGAACTTCCAGCCCTTCATGGTGATGGTGACGGTCTTGTTGCCGTTGCTGTACACCGGCAGTGAAGCCAGGGACAGAGCAGGCTGAATCGTGATGTCCGAACCCTTGCCGACCCAGTACAGCGGGCGGTACAGGTAGTCCTGGAAATCATTGATGTTCGTCACCGTGAAATACGCACCGGACGCGTACGGGAAAATCATGTTCGCGTGGTCGGTCGGACCCATAGGTGAAACGAGTGCGTTCTTCGCCACCTGGTCGCTGTGTGACCGCGCAACTGCGCCCGAAGGGGCCGTCACTGCGAGGCTGACAGCAATGGAACTAGCGATGAAGCTAGCCCCAACCAAACGACGAAAAGAATGAACTTTTCGCATTCTTATGCCTCCCTCGATGGCCGCTTATGCAACCACCTTGATAAAAACTGCACGGTTGTGCAGTGATGCGACTATATGACCCCCACCCGAAGGCGTCAAGGCAGGGCGGCCATTTGTTGTTTCCTAGGTGTGAAATAACTCACAAGCCTTGCAATTGCTGGGGTTTCGCTGTGCTCCGGATCGTCGATCCCCGCGCGCAGAGCCTTGATCTACCTCCCGCGTGACTGCATTTCGGGCCAGTAGCTGTGCCACAACGATCTCTCTACGATGGAGCACGCGTTACCGAATGGTCACAAGGATGTAACTCCGCGACACGAGAGCGGACGTATTTCTACGAAAGTTTTTTGCGTAACGTTCACGCGCGATCACTCAACGCACTGGAGCTCATCGCACGCCCGTGCGACGTGACCCTCCACACCAATCCAGGTGTGGAGAAGTACCTACGCCCAAGATAGGAAACCTGATGTCACGCAGAGACCTGACGCGTCAACCAAGAGAAAACTCGAGATCACTGCGACAGCGACCCAACGTGCTGTCCTACTGCCTCGAACAGCGATCGCTGTCGGCATGTACCACGACGGTAGTGGTGCTCCCGAAGAGTCGCCAAAGGTAATTGGTCGTGCGTCGGCGGAGATCACCGCGTGCGGGTCTGCTGCCAGAGCCAACTCGTCCAGTTCCTCAGCGCTCAGAAACTCACCGTCTAACGTGCTCTCCGAGAAGTTGTCACCAATTCCTGTCGACATCGCGCCTCCTCCGCTCTCTACCGTAGGGTCAATTCGCGGTCACGTGCCACGGGGCGAGTCGGGAAAGTGGTGCTCCGTGACGTCATGAGGAGACCCTCCTTCAGTCGTCACGGGATCACTATGAATATGGGCGTAGCTCAGTTTCGGAATGTCGTGCAGGAGCCGGTGGTGGGCATCCTCGGCGATCGCGTGCGCGTCGGTCAACGTGAGTTGTCCCTCGGAGATGACGGTGGCCTCGGCCTCGAGACGATGTCCCGCCCATCGCACACGCACGTTGGCGACATCAACGACACCTGGGGTGCCTCGCAGCGACGCCTCAATCGAGCCCACCAGCGTGCCGTCAACGCCATCCATGAGTCGGCGAATGATGTCGCGCGTTGCTTGACGTAGGACGTTGAAGATCGCGAGCGAAATCAGCAGACCCACGACCGCGTCAGCGCTCTTCCAACCAAGCGAGACGCCGACCGCTCCCGCAACAACGGCGAGAGACGTCACGCCATCCGCGCGCGCGTGCAGTCCGTCGGCGACGAGGGCGGCGGAGCCTATACGTCGCCCAATACGAATTCTGTACAACGCGACACCTTCATTCCCAAGAAAACCGACGACGCCAGCGACAGCGACCAAGGGAAGGTGTGATACCGAGGACGGGTGAATTAATCGTGCGACCGACACCCACGCCGTGGCGGCCGCCGAGAGTCCAATGACCACGCACACGAACACGCCCGCTAAGTCCTCCGCGCGCCCGTAGCCGTATGTGTAGGTGCGCGACGGGGGTCGACGCTGCAACCAAAAGGCAAATCCCAGGGGAATCGCGGTCAACACGTCACCGGCGTTATGAATGGCGTCACCGAGCACCGCGACGGAGCCCGAAAACGCGACGATCGACACTTCGACGACCGCCGTCAGGGCGAGCATGACGACGGACACTTTGAGTGCGCGCATGCCCATATTGCTGGACGTCAGTGCGGTGTCAATCGTGTCGACGTGGTCGTGGCGGTGCCCGACAAAGAGCGCTGCCACGCGGCGCACAACTCCGTCGTGGTCGTGGTCGTGGTCGTGGTCGTGGTCGTGGTCGTGGTCGTGGTCGTGGTCGTGGTCGTGGTCGTCACTGTTCACTGCAGGTTCGTGCAGGTGCACCTGTTCCTTATTTTCGACCTGGTCGTGGTCGTGGTCAGCGCTAGTCATTCGCGACCTGCCAGGAACTAAACCAAATTCGAAGATTTTGTCGTGCGGTCACGCTGTTGACCTTATGGGAGCGCAGAACCAACTGGTTGATGCGCGGCAATGTCACTGCCCCATCACTCATCGTTGTAGCGAGCGCCAATGCCCCGCGACACACCCGTGTTCGCCACGGCGTCCGCGAGGTCGGAGAGGAATTCGTCGCAATGCCTCGCGTGGAGAGGAGAGATCATCATGTGGAGACCCGAGGGGTCCTTCACTCGATTGCAACACCACCCTCGGTCATCGAGTCGATCACCGATGGCAAAAATGTCCGAAGCATCGGACGTAAAGGAGAGCAGTGGACCAATCGGGTCGCCAAGGATGCGCAGACCGGGCAGAGACGAGATGCCGTTCTTGAATCTCTCGGTAGTGGCGATGAGGTCCTTCAATATTGACTGGTAGCCGCGACGTCCGAGATAGTTCATGATCGCCCAGGCCGCAGCCACGGGGCTCGCCGCGCGAGCGCCGGCCATGGACGGGGTGCGATAGGCCCCCGAGGGCCACACGTCGTAGCGAAAGGTCTGGTGAGCGAGCCACGACTTGTCGCGGTACACGACGACCGACGCGCCCTTCGTGGCGTAGCCGTACTTGTGCACGTCCGCGGACATCTGCGTTACGCCCGGTAGTCGAAAGTCATACGGCGGAATCTCAACACCGAGATCCTCCATGAAGGGCAGCACAAATCCCCCGATGCACGCGTCGCTATGGAAGGGCACTCCCCGTTCACCCGCGATCTCCGACAGTGCGCCAATGGGATCCATCACGCCGTGTGGGTTGCCGTAGGCCGATCCGACCACTAGGACCGTGTTGTCATCAATCGCGGCGGCGACCTCCGACGCGTCGGCGGTGAAATCGTCGCGCAATGGTGTAGTGCGCACGTCGAGGCCCGTGACGAACGCGGCCTTCGCAAAAGCGGGATGCGCCGACGCCGGAAACACGACGTTGCCCTTGGTCACCCCTCGCGCGGCCGCACGTTCCCGACTGACGAGCACCGAGAGGAGAATGGACTCTGTTCCGCCCGACGAGAAACCAGCACCGGCAATGTCGGGGGCGTGCAGCATGGAGGCGACCATGTCGGTGACGTGTCTCTCCATGACCGCGAGACTCGGAAAGCGAAGAGGGTTGAGTGCATTCTCGAAGAGATACGCGATATTGACCTCCGTGAGAACGCTGTCCACATCAGCAAGTCCCGTCGGGTAGACCAAGCTAAAGGTGCGACCTCGCGTCCACTCCGCGTCCCCTCGTTTCCTGTCATACATCTCGGCCAGGACATCGGTGGCGCGTCGACCGAACTCCGGAAGAGTGTGGCGAGCACCCGGTGCTGTTGACATACATTCCTCCCCCGCTACTCGTACAAGTAAACACTCATTGCGAAGACGAACTCGTGACGCCGCCGTAGTCTGACGCCGTGAAAGTCAGCTGCGTCATCCTGCCGACGGGACGCGTGAACACCATGCTCGAGGCCTGGCGACGCGTCGACGACTGGGGTCTGCACGCCGCGTATACCTACGACCATTTGACGTGGCGCAGTTTCCGCGAGGATCCCTGGTACGCCCTCGTCCCGACGTTGGCGGCCGCAGCGGCCTCAACGACACGCGTCCGTCTCGGGCCTCTCGTCACCACGCCAAATCTCCGGCACCCCGTCGTTCTCACCAAGGAACTCCAGACGCTCGATCACTTGAGCAATGGTCGTCTTTCTGTCGGTGTTGGTGCCGGAGGTACCGGCTACGACGCAACCGCCTTCGGCGCTGCGCCGCTCACGTCGCCGGAGCGACACGCGCGATTTGTTGACTTCACCGAGACCCTCGTGCACCTGCTCGCGAACCGGATCGGCGACATCGCGACGGACCACTTCGTCGCCCATGACACCCGCCAGATCCCCTCCTCGCTACAGCGTCCCCGGCCGCCCCTGTACATCAGCGGCCTCGGTCCCAAAAGCATCGATCTGGCCGCCCGACTCGGCGACGGCTGGGTCACGATTGGATCATCCGACGAGCGTTCGACGCTCGACGCGGTTCGCCGTCAGATCGACTGGCTGGCGACCGCGCGATCACGACACGGCGTCACGGACCACTTCGAGAAGATCCTCCTCGACATGCACGTGGACGAGCACCCGCTCGCGTCGTTGGAGGCATTCCTCGACTGGGCCGGCCGGTACGCGGCGCTCGGCATCACGGAGGTGGTGGTGCACTATCCCGTGCCGGACTCACCGTTCGACGCCGACCTCACCACGTTCGAAGCCATCGCCACGACCGGTCGCGAACTCGTGGCGAACTGGTGAGGCCCGTTACCCCGCGACCCATTTAAGACGACGGCAGAGTTTCGAACGTCACCGGACTGAGCACGATGTGCACGTCCGAAGGTGCAATGCCATTCGCGCTCAGGGTTGCGCTTAACCCGTGGAGCGATGGTGCGGGTGCGGGTCCGCTGACAATGACGAAGTAGACGCCATCACGATGTGTCACCGACAACACGGTCCACCCGGCGCCGTGCGCCCACGACGTGGCGAGAGCACTCACGACTTGTTGGTGCTGCAGCGTTCGATCGATGCGTTGAGAGTTCAACGACAGCGGAATCACAATGATGACGAGGAGCGCCGCCACCACGGACACGGCACTGCTGCGGCGAAATGAAGTCCCCTCCAGGCGCACTGCGACGCGGTGTGCGCCATAGATCCACATCACGACGACGCCGCTCGCGAGGATCGCACACACATTCGTGAGAAAAAGAACCAGCGCACCAATCGATTCGTGGGGAGCACCGGACTCCCATGTCAATCCCACCACCGCCAAGGGCGGGACCAACGAAATGGATATCGCGACCCCGGGAAGGGTGTCGGAAATGTCCGAACGATTGAGAGCAACCGCGCCGACGGCGCCGGTCGCTAACGCCGCCACGAGGTCGATCAGGCGAGGCGACACGCGGGCCGCAACCTGAGCGTTTGTGGCGGCCACGACGTCGTACCCAATGAAGACTCCCATGATCGCGCCGATGGCCACGACACTGCACGCGCCGAGTACCACAAGGACCACGGAACGTCGCAAATTGACGCCATCGCCCGACACAATCGCCAGCACCGCTCCGAGGATGGGGGTCATCAAGGGTGCGACGATCATCGCGCCGATCACCGTCGCGGTCGAGTCACCTATGACACCCGCGGAGGCGATGACCGCGGCGAGGCTCAGGAGGAGCCAGTAGCGCGACAACTTCCTTCGACGGTCGGACCCCGTGAAATACAACTGGTCCTTCATCCGGGCGAGATCGCCCTCCGTCACGCGAATTTTCATGCTCATTCCGCCCGCTTACGTGTGGTCCACTCAGAAATGGTGGCCCACGTCTGAAGATTCTCACTCATGTGCGGCCATCTGTTGACGTATTTCCCGCGCCGCAATCAAACTCGCGTACGGCGCGAGACGCAAAGTCTCCGCGCGCGGCAAATTCGGGGCGAAGGCACGCAAGTGTCGCTGGAGGGGCGCTACCGCACGGGGCGACGTCACCCAAAACTCCAGGTCTCTCTGGTACGCCGTGGTCAGAGGTCGATGTAGCACCCACGTTCCCACCAAGATCCATGATGCCGGTACTCCACCGCCGAGCGTGAGGGGATATTCGACCACCACATGGACGTGATCCTGAGTGGCAATGTGCGCCCAGTACGTGGCGGGCGCCTTGCCCGACGTTGCGCGCAGCTCTTGCAGAATGTCGTAGTCACCGAGGCCCAGAAGATCGACAAAGGGTCCGTGGTGCAGCCACGCAATCCACCCGAGTTCACCGGACGCCACAGTGTCGTTCCGGTAGTACTTCTCGAGAAACTCGCCCGCGAGGAACTTTTGTTGGTAGACATCGGCGGACGCGCGCGGCACGCGACGCAAGAGTGTTGTGCGCTGTGACGACACCAGCACGGACAACACGACGGCGCACGCAAGAATCAGTGTCCACTGACGCGTCGATTCTTGTCGCCGCGCATAGACATCCCCTGCGGCCATCAGCGCTACGTAGACCGTGAGTGCAATCAAGTACTCCTGATACCGCTCGAACTGACCGATGCTCGCCACCGAGATCTGCAGCACGATGGCGATCAGGGTGGCGATGGCCACCAAGGTGTACCCCTTCAGCTCGCGCCAGCCCCACACAATGACGACGAGCAACACACACGAACAGGCCAGGAGCAGATGGTCCTTCGTAGATTGCCGCAGGAAGTAGTTCAGAGAGAACGACGATGACGTGCCGAGCGAATTCGACCGGCTGAGGAGAGAGTTCGGCAACCACCCTCCACCCATCGCGCGATTCACTACCGCGAAGACGGCAAATGGAATGGCCGTGGCGGCCGCACACGACAGGGCGAGAGATCGCGACGCCACGCTCGGAAAAGAGCGTCCCCGGGCGCGAGCGATGACCACCGCGACGACCAGCCCGAAGGCCACAAAAATTGTCTCGAACCTCGTTGCCTCGGCCAAAACGAACAACGCGATAGGAAGCGACGCTGGCCCCCAGGTCGCGTCACCATCGAGCTGACGGGCGACGAGGGCGACCGCGCCGACGACCAGAGCGGCGTGCAGAACGTGCTCCATCCCGAGCAGTGTCATCGCGGGGAGGAACAAGACCACGTTGGTCAACACCACCACGGCGATGATGTCGACAGGGCGACGCCACTGTGGCCGCAGCACCTTCTGGCACGACGCCAAGATCGCGAGTAGCGCGAGCGACGACGACAGCGTGAAGAACAAAGGGAGCCACGTGGCCGCGAACGCCGCGGGCCGAATCGCCAGCGCCAAGAGAACCGTCCAGAGAGGTGACGACGAGGCTGACTCAAAATGCCCGGGGGCAATACCCCACGTGAAGTGGTACGCGAGATCCCGCGCCACGTCCAAATGGATGGCGGCGTCGTCGAAGATATAGATCACTCGACCCCGGGGAGTGCCGAGGAGAAGGGCCGTCAAAAAAAGGTACGAACCCGCAGACCACGCGAAAAATGCCCACCACTCGGCGTGATCACGTTGGCGCGATACAGAGTCGGTGGCGTCGGCCATCGTCGGGACGTCCAACATGCCGAAAGAGTAGCCGCGCGTTCGTCGCCGCGAAGAGTGAACATCGGCGTATCCCCGCAACACACGTCGCTCGAGTGCGGGCCACGGTGTGTTGCCGTCACGTCACATCTACGACACCATCGCCGAAAACAACATCATTGGGTCACCAGCCGTCACACGGCTCCGTCTCGCTTAGGACGAACGTTCGGTCTTCTCCATTGTGTGCACGGCCGAGAGAACAGTGTCGATCGACGGGTTCACAAAAGCGAGCTCGCCGACGGTCACTGTCGGGACCGTCTCATTGCCCTTGGCGAAATGTCGCACGATCTGTGCCGCTTCAGGATGCTCCCAAATATTGACTTTCACGTACGCGACGCTGGCGTCGACAAGTTCGCGCTCCAACCGAACACAAAAGGGGCACCCCGGGCGCCAATACATCACGACCTCAGTCACGTCGACCTCCACATCCACCCTACGGTGCGACCACGTCTCGACGTACAGACGATTCGGTCGGGCACGGTCGCGCTTCTAGGATCGCGGCGTGGGTGCAACTCCGGAGATAGCCGTCATTATCCCGGCCTACAACGCGAGTGCCTACCTTGCAGAGACCCTGCACGCGGTGTCCGAGCAAACAGTCCCGCTGGAATGCCTCGTCGTCGACGACGGGAGCTCCGACGACACCGTTGACATCGCAACTTCCTTCGCTCAGTCCGATGCACGCTTTCGGGTGCTGAGCCAAGAGAACGGCGGTCCCGTCGCTGCCCGCTCCACGGGTGTCGCTCACACGACGGCACCGCTCCTCATCTTTTGTGACGCGGACGATCTTCTCGGCCCGCAGCAACTCTCCACAATGGTGAGCGCCCTTCGTCACACCTCTCGTGCCCCTGGTGCGGTGTGTTCGTTTTCGGGCATCGATGAGCAAGGAGACATCCGCGACCCCGGCTCGTATCCCCAGTGGGTCTCCTCGCCGGTGCGCGCATCGGGATTCACACTGGCCCCCAGCGAACGATGGTCCTTCGACGCCGCGGTGACGCGGTTGTGTTTCCCGCCTCCGGCGGGAGTCGTCGTACGTCGAGAGGCCTATCTGGCTGCCGGTGGCTTCGACCCGCGAGTGACACGTTCCGAGGACTACGACCTATGGGTCCGCGTGGCCGAAGTTGGCGACTTCATCTTCGTTCCGCAAGCCACATTCGCTTACCGTGCTCACGGCGCGCAACGAAGTCAGACCCAGGGCCGTGCCCAGGGTGCAGTTCGCGCGCGCGGACGCATCATGAAGATCGCGACCTCCCGGCGTCGGGTACTGCAGGCCTGGCACGGGAGTGCCGTGTTCTACGGACACCTCGCCTACCAGCGAGTACGCAGTGGCCTCTCACAGCGCTCGTGGTCGACATTGCGAGCGGGACTTCTCAACTGCGGCATTGTGTGTCTTGTGACGTGGTGGGCGCTACTCGCGCTTCTGACGCCAACGAGCCGTCGCGTCGCGCGGCGGCCCCGTGCGCACGCAGCCTGACACGTAGGTCTCCCGGGCAGTCGAACACTCCACGTTGTACGGTGTGGGCACAGCCACTGGAGGTTGCCATGACGCCCCGTTCACCTCGAAACCACCGGATCCGGCGTTGCGTTGCGGGAGCCGTCGCGCTGCTCGCTCTCACGATGCCCACGCTGTCAACGTCGTCGGGTGCATCCACGCATCCGCGCGACACCCTTCACCTGAGTACGCCGACGGCGCTGCGCGTGATCGGGACGAATTTGTGGGTGGCGAACGCGGGTGCCAACTCCCTGAGCGAACTCACGAGTACGGGTACCTTGGTGCGCACGGTGAGTGGTGCGAAGTACCACTTCTCCACGCCACGCGCTCTCGCCGCCGTCGGGACCACGCTGATCGTGGTGAACACGTCTCCATCGCTGACCGAAATCAATGGCGTGACCGGCGCTCTCGTGCGAGTGATCACCGGCACCTCGTACCACCTCAACCGTCCTGTCGCGGCACTCACGATCGGCACCAATCTCTTCGTCGCCAACGAGGGGAACAGCACTATCACCGAGATCGACGCCACGACAGGACGCCTCGTGCGCATCTTGACGAATGCGCCGAAAGGTCCCTTGCGCTTTGATGGACCGGTCGCTCTCGCGTCGACGTCGACGTCGACCACATTGTGGGTTGCCAATGCGGCGAATAGTTCAGTCACCGTCGTCAAGATCGCCACCGGCGCGGTGACGTCGGTCTTGTCGAGCCCGACCTATGACTTCAGCGGTCTCGCGGGCCTCGCCGTGAACGGCGCCGACGTGTGGGCCACTAATAGCGCGACCGACTCCGTCACCGAATTCAACGCGACGACGGGCGCGTTCGTGCAAAACATCACCAACTCGAGTCTGAACGCCAATTACGGCTTCAACGCACCCGCCACGGTCATCAGTTGGCAGGGCTTCGTCTACGTCGTCAGCCCCCCGGGCACCAGTCCCATGGTCACACAGCTGCAAGCGACGACCGGTGACGCGAATTGGATGATGTGCAACACCAACTACGCCTTCAACTTCCTCGGTCCCGCCTCGCTCGCCATCTTGCAGGGCAACTTGTGGGTCGCCAACGCCGCGAACAACACGTTGACCGAGATGGATGCCACCACGGGTGTGTTGATCCAAGACGTCAGCTAGGCGCCGTCACGTCGCCACTCGCGGCGCGACCTACTTCATGAGGTCAGGTGACGTCTCCATGCCACTGCGCCAGACGGAACGAGCGATGATCTTCGAGACGTCGACACGGTCCTTGTACTTCTGCGCGACATCACGAGACTCCTCGAGAAGTCCTTCCGAAAGCGTCGTCGGACTCAGGCCCAGCGAGAGGAACCGGTCATTGCTCACCACGAGGTCGTTCTCGGCGGCTTCCACGCGAGGGTTCGGGAGGTGAGCCACTTCCACGCCGGTCAGGCGAGCGATCAGTTCGGCGAGTTCGCTGACGCGGTACGTCTCGGTGACCTGGTTGAACACCGACACCTTCTCGCCGCGCGCCGGCGGATTGTTGAGGGCGATCTCGATACATCGCACCGTGTCACGAATGTGAATGAACGCACGCGTCTGTCCACCCGTACCGTGCACCGTCAATGGGTGTCCGATGGCGGCCTGCATGAGGAAGCGATTGAGGACGGTGCCGTAGTCGCCGTCGTAGTCGAAGCGATTGATCAGGCGGTCGTCAAGAATCGTTTGCGGCGTCTGCGTGCCCCACACGATGCCCTGGTGCAGGTCCGTGATGCGCAACGCGTCGTTCTTCGCGTAGAACGCAAAGAGAAGCTGGTCGAGAGTCTTGGTCATGTGGTACACCGAACCAGGGTTGGCCGGGTGCAGAATTTCACGGTCCAATTCACCTTCGGGCGTGGACACCTTGACGCTGAGGTACCCCTCCGGGATCGGAGCGGAACCCGACCAGCCGTAGCCGTAGACGCCCATCGTGCCGAGGTGCACCACCGCGATGTCCAGACCGGACTCAACGATGGCACACAGCAAGTTGTGGGTTCCCCGCACGTTGTTGTCCACCGTGTAGCGCTTGGCCGCGCTGGAGCGCATCGAATACGGTGCCGCGCGCTGCTCGCCGAAGTGCACGACCGCATCCGGCTGCAGATCGCCGAGAACCTCGACGAGGCGGTCGTATTCCTCCGCCAAGTCCAACCGGACGAAGCCGATCTCGTTGGTGCTGACTTCCTTCCACACGCGCAAACGCTCCCCGATGGGTCGGATAGGCGTCAGCGACTCAACCTCGAGCTCAATGTCAATCTCGCGTCGGCTCAAGTTGTCGAGGATCGTGACCTCGTGCCCGATCGACGACAAGTGCAGGGACGTAGGCCATCCACAGAATCCGTCACCACCAATAACAAGAACTTTCACAACCCGCTCCTTTGGGGATTTCTCCGGCGATCGAGGCGTCTCGCACACGTCAACGCTGAGAAGTAACGCTATCAGTGCGTTCCTTTACATTTTCGTTGTCCGACGCCCGCGAGCCTCACAGATTCATTACAAATCTGTGACAAACCCGAGCGACCGCAACTCCGTCGCGACCACCTCAGCGAAGGACGACGACGCCTGCGACAACGAGGCGACTCCCACTCGGTCCGTCATCGACACGCAGACAGCGACGGGATACTCACGTTCGAGTCGTTGAGCGATCACGGCGTCGATGCTCCCGCAGATCACAAGTACGGGCCCATCGCAGAGAGACAACAGACTGCCCACCACTTTGCCGTCGAGGCTTCCCTCATCGAGGCGTCCTTCGCCGGTGACCACCACGTCCGCGCGACGAACACGATCACGCAAGCCAGCATGGGACGCCACGCGCTCAAATCCACCTTCGAGTGCGGCCCCGCAGGCGAAGAGAGCCCCCGCGATTCCTCCGGCCGAACCCGTTCGCTCCACCAGGGTCACGTCGACGCCGGTGTCTCGTTCAAAACGCGCGGCCGCGAGCTCGAGATTCCGGGCCACGAGTGGCAGGTCACTCTCCGCCACGCCCTTTTGCGCGGCGTAGTCGCACGCGTGGTGATACGTCGCGCGAATATCGGTGGCAACCGTCAACGGCACGGGGAGACCTCCTCTCTCACGGAGAACGTCGTAGAGACCTTGGCCGCCGTCGGAAGTGGCGGATCCGCCGGTCCCGAGAAGAATCTCGTCGACGCCGTGCTGCGCTAGGTCATAAATGGCGTCCGCGACGCCGGCGCTCGACGCGGTGACTGCCTCGAAGGAGGATGCGGGTGTCCACCCATCGCGACCAATGATGCGGGCACTCTCGAGAACGCCGAGGCGCCCCGAGCCACTCTGCACAACACGAGCTTCCACACTCCGCCATCGGCCCCGTGGATCGCGTGCGCGCACCATGATCGATGTTCCGCCCATCGCGTCGAGAAAACCTTCACCACCGTCCGAGAGAGGCAGGGCGTCGACCTCGGCCACGCCGACCAGTCGGTTCTCGACCGCTCGCGTGAGTTCCCACGCGGTCGCGGTGGAGCGGAATTTATCCGGCGCGACGAGGACAACAGGTCGCCCGGCCGACACGTCAATCGTGGACAGTGCCGGTGAGTCGACGAATCACTTCGTCAACCACCCCCGATGTCGTCGCGCCGCCACCGAGGTCGAAGGTGCGAATCCCGTCCGCGGCTGCGCCGAGCGTCGCCTGTCGGATCGCGGTCGCCGCCTCTGCGGCACCCGCGTGGCCGCGCATGGCGGCGTGATCCATCGCCGCGGCGCACGCCAGCAGCATGGCCATGGGATTCGCGACGTTCTTGCCCATGAGTGATGGCGCCGTCCCGTGGGGAGCCTCGGCCATTGCCACCTTCGGCTGCAAGTCATCATCCAGACTCAGCAACACAGATTCCGCTCCCGCGATCGATCCAAACATGGCGAGGACGAGGTCACTCAGGCAGTCGCCATCTCGATTGAGTGCCGGAATCACCAGAGTTTGATCGTCGCCTTCGGTCAACAGTCCCGCGTACGCGGCGTCGATGAGAGTGGGGCGATAGGGAACGTCCGGGTGGCGAGCGCTCGCCGCATCCATTTCTTCCTTGAGCATGCCCTCGTAGACCGGAGAGACGGTCCATTTGGGGCCGCCGTAGACGCACCCGCCGATGTGATGGGCGGTGCGAAACGAATACTCGGCGACCGCCCGACATGTCCCTCGGTCAATGCGTTCCGTCCGCCACGCGGACTCGCCGACGGTGTCCGGCGCTCCCTCGCGACCTTCGGCCGCACCGTAGGCGTCGCCCACGGCCATGCGCACAACCACGATGGGATTGACCACGGGAACGATCGGAATGACGCCGGGGATGCGCCGGCCCGTGCGCACGATGACCGATCCCCCAACTCCTTCACGCAGGATGCGGTTCGGAGAACCGACGGAACCAATTTCGGTCGGCGTAATGGTCGCCGCCTTCAAGCCGAGTCCCGTGTCCACCATCGCGGCGGCGGCTTCGTGAACAACGCCGTTCTGCGTTCGCTGACGCTCGGGCAAGGAGAGATCGAATCGGATGAGATCGATATCGACCGGGAGAACACCCGGCGCGAAGACGCGCAATGCCTCGTCGAGCAGCTCCTGGCCCGTCTCGTCACCGTCGCACACCACTAACGAAATGCGTTCACTCATTCGTCTGACACTTTCACGTTGGCCCAGCACATTGGTCCCTCCATAGTGCCATGTTCGTAGACTGAGACCACACGAAGGAGGTGATGGTGACAACGGTGCTGACCGAAGTGCCCCACGCCATCCCCCTATTGGCAGAACGCTTTCCCGACGTCACGTTCATCGATATCTCCACTGACTGCGGAGAGGACGTGACGGGTGACATCCTCTTCGGCGGCATTGGTCCGCACACTGCCACCGTCGTTGATCGAGGTGTGAAATGGGTGCAGCTCCCCTTCACCGGTATCGATCATGCGCCACCGGACTCCTTGCGGGCACAGACCGTGACGGCCGCGAAGGGCGCCGGAGCAATTCCTATTTCCGAGTACGTGATGTCCGCGCTCCTGGCTTGTTCCCGAGATTTTCCGGCGAATTGGCTGCGCGAAGCGCCTGAACGCTGGAACTACCAACGAACAACGGCCCTGCACGGTCAAACCTTGTCGCTCATTGGCTTCGGCGGCATCGCCCAGCGCGTGGCACGACTCGCCGCGGCCTTCGACATGAAGATCCTCGCGACCCGACGACACGCGTCCCACGGCGTCGTCGACGGGGTCCAACTGGTCGAGAGTGTCGACGAGCTCCTCGCTCCCGCGCACCACCTCGTGGTCTGCGCTCCCCTCACACCCGAGACCCACCATCTGCTCAACGACGAGCGATTCACCAAGGTCACGCCCGGGCTTCACGTCGTCAACATTGCCCGAGGAGCGATCATTGACCAGGACGCGCTACGTCGGGCTCTGGACGACGGACGAGTCGCTCGCGCCTCACTCGACGTCACGGATCCCGAGCCCCTGCCGGCGGGCCATTGGCTCTACGAGCATCCCCGGGTCTTTCTGACGCCGCACTCATCGTGGACGGGTACGCCCTTTTTTTCGGGAGCCATTGACATCTTCGCGGACAACCTCGAGCGATACCTCGCCGGTCAACCTCTCGTGGGCGTGATCGACCGAGAACTTGGGTACTGACCTGCGCCCCGACCTCACGGGGTCGTGAAGTGACCCCGCAGCTCGGGCAGTGTGCGGGCCCCGAGTAGTTGCATGGTACGGATGATGTCGGCCTTGACGATGTCGAGCACGCGCGTCACGCCGGACGTGCCGGCCGCGGCGAGTCCGTAGACCCACGCGCGACCGAGGAGCGTCGCGTCCGCACCGAGGCAGAGCGCCGCGACGACGTCGGAACCGCGACGAATCCCACCGTCCACCATCACCACGCACTCGTCACCGACGGCGCGGCGTACGTCAGCAAGAGCACTGAGTGAGCTGGCGACCTGATCCAGTTGACGACCTCCGTGATTCGACGCAATGACCGCGTCGGCCCCCAGATCGACGGCCCGTCGAGCGTCGTCGCCGGTCACAATGCCCTTGACGATCAGCGGTTTCGTCCACTGTTCTCGGATCCAGGCAATGTCGTCCCACGTCGGAGGCTCCACAATCCAGTGCAGGAGTGTTTCATCTTCCGAGAGCGGCGATCCATCTTTCGTGAGACCGACAGCATTCGCCAAGTTAAGAGTGAAGTGGTCGCGCGCGGTGTTGTAGAGCCACCGAGGGTGGCCCGCCACGTAGGGGGCCATGCGGCGCATGGTCTTCCGATTGATCCGAATCGGTAGGGCTGCTCCGTACTGCAGGTCGCGCTCACGATTTCCGGGCACGGGTGTATCGAGGGTCACGACGAGCGCGTCAGCGTTCGCGTGAGAGGCGCGCGCCACCAATTGCTCGGCTCCTTGACGCCCTCCGAGGAAGTACAACTGGAACCAGTACGGCGCTCCCGTGGCCGCATTGGCCACCTCGGTGATGCTGTGCCCCGACATCGAACTGTGGACAAAGACCGTGCCCGCCGCCGCGGCGGCCACACGTCCACCGACGTCACCATCGGGATGCATCGAGCGAGTGAAGCCGACGGGGCCGACCAGCACCGGCATCGAGATCTGTTGACCCAGGACGTTGGTCGCAATTTCCCGACGCTCGACGCCGACCGTCGTGCCGAACTTGGGGGCGAATCGCACGGCGTTGAAATCCGCGAGATTCTGCGCCATCGTCACTTCCGCGCCGGCTCCGCCGTCGATGTAGTCGAACACCGGTCGAGGGAGTCGTCGACGAGCCATCCGCACGGCGTCCGCCACCGTCTGCAGGGCCAGCGCATTGGTCCGGTCCGACGTCAGCGCACCAGTGAACCTCTTCACGGGAGAACAACCTCGAATCCAAACTCGAAATCGTCGAGCCGACGGAGGAGCGTCTCGACGGCCGATCGATCACCCTCAATTTGCACCGCGCCGGACGTCTCCACGTCCTCGAGCGTCAAATTTCCGGACGCGAGCGCGGCGAAGCCCTCGTGCGTGCACCGCACTGTGGCGGCGGGATGCGCATGGCCCCGCCCGCTGACCGCGTGAATGACACCATAACGAAGCGACAACGCGAAGAGGGCGTCACCGTGATCCGTGATGACGACGTCGATGTGCAGGAGATCACGGGCGGCCACGGGTCCATTGAGTCGCACTCCCATGAGATCGACCAGCATCTCGGTCGTCATCGCGCGAACGAACTCGGGACTCAACGCGTTGCCTTTGGCGCCCGCCAACATCGTGCCGTTGCTGCGAAGCTCCTGTGCACCCGTGAGATAGAAGTCGCGCCACGGCCCCGACTCCGCCTGATAACTCAATTGTTCAAGGGCGTCCGCCTGGAGGAAGCGCGCTTCGGTATTCGACGGGTCGGCAAAAACGAGGTGATTGACGACTTCGACCACCCACCGGTAGTCACCTTGTTCGAAGCTCGTACGAGCTTTGTCGAGGAGCGCTCGCGCTCCTCCCATGAACTCCACGTACCGCTGGCCGGCGGCCACCGGGGGGTGCGGGTGGAGGTGCGCAGGATTTCCGTCGAACCAGCCGAGGTAGCGCTGGTAGACGGCCTTGGAATTGTGATTGACCGTTCCGTAGTACCCACGATTGAAGAACTCGTCGCCGAGAGCCGACGGCAGCGACAACTCTTCGGCGATCTCATTCATCGTGAGACCGTGATTCGCGAGACGCAACGTCTGGTCGTGGACGTAGCGATACGCGTCGCGCTGCGAGGCGAGATACGACAGAGCGTGTTCACGTCCAAATCGCGGCCAGTGGTGGGACGCGAACACGACATCGGTGTGCTCGCCGTACAGTTCGATCGACTGGTCGATGTACTTCGACCATCCAAGGGAGTCGCGGACCTGCGCCCCGCGCAACGTGTAGATGTTGTGGATGTTGGCGGTGCAATTTTCCGCCATGCACAACGCGCGAAAATCCGGGAAGAAGATATTCATCTCGGCGGGAGCCTCGGTGCCGGGCGTGATCTGGAAGATCATGCGGACCCCGTCAATGACGAGTTCCGTACCGGTCGTTTCAATGTCCACCGTGGGGGCCAGCAACCCGACCGACGGGAGGGCGGGCAGTCCCTTTCCGAGGCCCGTATCTACGTGGCCTTGAGGATCACGCGGCAGCAGAACGCCGTACATGTACGTCGCGCGCCGCAGCATGACCGTCCCGGCCAAGACGTTCTCACTCACGGCCGCTTCGAGAAAACCGGCCGGCGCGATGATGTCGACTTTCCCGGCTGCAACATCTTCTGTGGAGACGACTCCGTGAATGCCGCCAAAATGATCGGTGTGTGAGTGGGTGTAAATCACGGCGGCCACCGGCTTGTTGCCCAAATGCTCACTCACCAGCGCCAGGGCGGCGGCGGCCGTCTCCTCGGAGGTGAGCGGATCGATGATGATCCAGCCCGATTCGCCAGCGATGAAGGTGATGTTCGAGATGTCGAGCCCGCGGACTTGAACGATGCCGGGCACAACTTCGAAGAGTCCGGCAATGTTGTTCAATTGGGCCTGACGCCACAGAGATGGATTGACGGTGTCAGGTGCGTCGCCCGTCTCAAACGCGAAGCCATCCAGGTCCCACACGGCGTGGCCGAATCGACCCGTGATTTGTCGAGTCGTCGCCTCGGCGATCAATCCGCGTTGGGCTTCTTCAAAATCTGAATGATCGTGCAGTGGGAGCGAGGCTGCGTGGGACGCATTGAGTGATGCCGTGTGCGGCGTCGCGTCTTTTCGCTCCGCGTTGAGTCCTGACGTCATGCTTCACCCCCCGATGGTCGCCGTACGCGACGCGGCCAGTTTGCCACCGTTTTGACATCACGGTCATACGAATCCGGCCGCTGGGCGCTCGACGTCGTAGATTGACGCCACTGGCCCAGCGTCATCTCAGGAGAGTCCCATGACCGACCACTTGCTCATCCACCGTGACGAAGCGATCGCCACCATCACGCTCAATCGACCCGACAAGCGCAACGCCCTCTCCGCCCAACTGATGGGAGATCTCGCCGGCGCGGTCGCCGAGCTTGATGCGGACGAGCAGGTCCGTTGCATGATTCTCACTGGTGCCGATCCCGCGTTCTGTGCCGGCTTTGATCTCAAGAATCTGCGGGGCGAACTCACGCAGACGAAGTCGCTGCGACGTGAGGACGGCGCGATTGGACGAGGTCTCCTCCCCTCCCACGACACACCGATTATTGGAGCGATCAACGGACCCGCCATCACCGGGGGACTCGAACTCGCCATGGCTTGTGACTTCCTCGTCGCGTCCGACCATGCTCGTTTCGCCGATACGCACGGTCTGGTCGGCGTGATGCCGGGAGGTGGCATGAGCATCCGACTCCCGGAACTCATCGGCATCGATCGTGCCCGCCGGATGTCCTTGACGGGAGATCTCATAGACGCAACAACCGCCTACCAGTGGGGACTGGTCACGGAAGTGGTTCCACACGAAGATCTTCTCTCGCGCGCCGCCACGTTGGCGCGCACTGTCGCACAGCGCGATCCGCGCACGATGAGCGAGCTTCGACGCGTCTACGAGGTCATTGGCGGGCTTCGTGGTGACGACGCGTGGGCCCGCGAGCGTGAGTGGAACCGTTCCTGGATGTCGACGCATTTTCGCGACGAGGGATTCGACCCCGAGGCCGTGATTGAACGAGGTTCGCGTCAGGCCTAGAACAAGGTCCGTCAACACCACGACCCCCGGCGCTACGCGCCGGGGGTCGTGGTGTTGAACGACACAATGGCTACGAGTACGTGTACGTCTCGATGGCCGTCGGCGTCGCGGCGGTCACTCCGTTGTCGGTGTACAGCTGAATGAAGTATCCACCCAGCAGGGTCGGCAACGTCTCGGGAACAGTGATCGTGACATCGTCCACACCGTTCGTCTCGCTGAAGTTCGTGACCTCGCCGGCGACGATACCGCCGAACACCGGCACGATGTCACTCGGGTTTCCGAGGTTGACCCCGTACACGTCGATGGAGCAACCACCTGCATACGTGCATGTCGTGTT
>CAIQPR010000045.1 GCA_903873775.1 uncultured Actinomycetes bacterium | reverse complement strand
GAAGAGGGCCTCCGTAGACTCCGTGGGAGCCGGCAGCGTGCGTGAACGGCGGATGCACGCGACTCCTCGCTCATGGCGAGCGCATCATCGACCCTGGGGCGTGGTGGCCGCGACCCATGTCGGCTCAGAGGAATCATCCGTCCGAGACGAGCCGGAGTCCGAAGGACGTCACCGTGTCGTTGGAATACCCGAGGCTTTCGTAGAAGGCGATCGCAGATTGGTTTCCCTCTCGGACTTGCAGATTGATCTTGGGGCATCCATGAGTGCTCAGAATCTCTTGTGCGGCGGACAAGAGGGCGGTGGCGACTCCGCGGCGACGGTACTCCTGATGACACGCGAGATAGTTAATCCACCCTCGGTGTCCGTCGTAGCCCGCCATGACGGAACCAATGACGGCATCACCTTCCACCATGACCAAGAATCCCCACGGCGAATGGTCGAGCTTTCTCGCGATGTCCTTGCGGGGATCGTTGTGCGGCGTCAGCAGCTCTGCGCTCTCCCACAATGCCAACGTCGCGTCGAGGTCGTTGGGGTCGAACGGTCGAATCTGCATGACGCGAGCGTACTGAGGCCGCGCCGATCAAAGAGGTGAACCGGTCTCGCCCGTGATTCGTGGTGTGCGGACGGCCTCTACGGCGCGTCAGTCGAAAAGTGGGGATTGAAGATGTACCCGAGGACGTTTCCTTGCGGCGTGCGCACAGTGGCCGTGATGATGCCGTCGCCCACGTCGGCAGCGGGAGACAGGATGCTCGCCCCGAGGTCAACGGCCGCGGCCACCGCCCCTTCGACATCGTCGACGCCCCAATAAACCTGGACCCCATCGGCGATATTCGCGTTGGGAAGAAGCCCGAGCTCGTAACCCCCAATGTTGAAACCCACGTAGAAGGGTTCTTCGAAGTAGGGATCGATTCCCGTGAGGTTGCGCCACCACGCCGTCGCCGCGACGAGGTCGACGACGGGGTAGATAGCCGTGCGAAGTCCGTGGAGTTGTGAGGTCATCTCGTCACTCTGCCAGACCACTGCGACACTTCGCTGATCCGCGACGGTGGCCACCCGAGCGCGACCGGGAAGAATGGTGTGTCATGAGCACAACGCCCTACACCCACGGACACCACGCGTCGGTTCTTCGTAGTCACGAATGGCGAACAGTTGAGAATTCAGCCGCGTTCCTTATCCCCTCACTGCGACCGGGGAGTCGAGTGCTTGATGTCGGGTGCGGGCCGGGCACCATTAGCGCCGACCTTTCTCGTCGCGTAGCGCCGGGTCACGTCGACGCCATCGACACGTCCGCCGAGGTCATTGAACGAGCGCGCGTGCTCCACCCGGAGAGTGATTTTCCACACCTGACATTTCGAACAGGGGACGTTTACAACATCGCCGCGCCCGACGCGTCCTACGACATCGTGTTCGCCCACCAAGTTCTTCAGCACCTCGGCGACCCTTTGGCCGCTCTTGTCGAGATGCGACGTGTCACGTCGCCCGACGGGCTCGTCGCCGTGCGGGACGCGGATTTCGGTGCCTTCCGCTGGTTCCCCGAAGATCCGCGACTCGACGAGTGGCGCGAGGTCTACTTCGCCGTGACGTCGCGCAATGGCGCCCACGCCGGCGCGGGGCCGCGTCTCAAGATGTGGGCTCGAGATGCGGGATTGTCTGACGTGTCCGTCTCCGGCAGTGTGTGGACGTTCAGCACCCCCGACGAACGCGCGTGGTGGGGAGGCCTGTGGGCCGAACGCACCGAAAACAGTGACTTTGCCCGTCAAGCGGTCGACTACGGCATCGCGACATCGTCGACGCTCTCGAGTTTCGCCGCCGCATTCCGCGACTGGGCGACACACGAGGACGCCGTCTTCAGCGTCCCCCACGTGGAGATCATCGCCCGGCCGTAATGCTTATCGACCGGTCGACCCGTCGATGAGTTCGCGCAGGATGTCGGCGTGTCCGGCGTGTCGCGCCGTTTCTTCGAGGAGATGGGCGAGCACCCACCGCAGGCTCACCGGACTGCCACCGGCGTCTTTCGTGGTGAGTCCCTCGAGGTCGGGTGCGGAGCGTACGACGTCGTCGATCTCGTCCCACGTTGCGCGGTAGGCCTCGCGCGCCCCGTCCACCGAGGACACAGGCGTCAGACCTACGACGTCGAGGTCTCGTCCGGCGTAGCGGTGGAGAATCCACAAGCGCTCCGCGTGCGTGAGGTGCTCCACCAACCACCGCAGTGACGTCCCGCTCGCAACGGGGGACCACTCGGCCTGTTCGTCGGAAATGCCGTCGAGTTTCTGGAGAAGCGAGCGTCGGTGATACGAGAGCAGCAGCAGAAGGGTCCCGCGCTCATCAAGGACGTCGCGTGGTGGCTTCTGATCGCTCACGACGCCTCCGGCGATGTCGTCGTGAGAAGGTCGATGTCGTCATAGGGCAGCGTGTCCGGATCACAATTTTGGTAGTCGGGTTCGGGGTCCACGTCGAACTGCACCGCAGAGATCGTGAGGTGTCCGTTGACCAGAGCCTTCACAATGCGGTGCATGCCGTCCATCACGCGGCCACTCGCCGACAAGATGATGGGAAATGACAGATCGGCCTCGTTGACGAGGGTGACGTGCTCCGCAATGCTTCGCACCGTTGGTGTCTCGCCGAAGCCGTACCAGTAGGGCGAATCAATCTCCGCAATATCGCTTAAGGAAACATCACGTGCCGGCATGTCACGAGTCAGCGCGATGAGACGGTGAACATCCCAGGCGTCGAGTCCCTGGTCGCCGGGCCAGAAATTGTATTGACGGCGCACGAGGTGAGTTTGTCACGGCGACGAGGTCCGCGCTGTTGTGAGCGTGTGCGAGCATGGTGCTTTCGATCTCACCAACGACTGATGGTGAGCGAAAGGATGTCGACGTGCCGTCAATCTCGCCATTTCTCTGGTACCCCCACAGCGTGGAAGGTCCGCTCGCGCTGTATCGACTCGCCTTCCCGGACGCGATCGTCAGCGACGAACAGTCCATTCCTCACGACGATGGTTCGCACGCCGTGTCGTACGCGCGACTGACGATGGCGGGGGTGACGTTGACACTCTTCAATGGCGGTGACGGCGTGGACTTTCGATTCAACGAGTCCGTGTCGCTGTTCATTTCGTGCGACACGGCGGCCGAGGTTGACCATTTGTGGTCGACCCTGACCGAGGGCGGCACACCCGGCCGGTGCGGCTGGCTCAAAGATCGCTACGGCGTGTCGTGGCAAGTAGTGCCGACCCTGCTGGGGCAGCTCATGGGCGGCCCGGACCCCGCGGCATCGAAGCGTGTGTTTGACGCCATGATGACGATGTCCAAATTGGAGAGCGATCTCCTGCAGAAGGCGTATGACGGACAGTAATCACGTCTCCCGCCAACCCGGAGAGGGTCGCTATTCATTCCCCGAGCGGGAGCGACGGTGGCGCGTCGCCAGCGTGCCAGCGGCGGCGACCTCTCCACGCCGCGTCGAGGACTGGTATCTGCGCGAGTCCACCTTGCGCGTGCGTCAGATCGACGAGGAGTTCGGCCCCGTCTTCAAGTTGACGCAAAAAGTTCGTCGAGAACCGAGCAATCCAATGAGCGTGCGTCTGACCAACATGTATCTCTCACGAACGGAATTCGATCAACTGCGGTCGCTGCCCGGCGACGGCATTGTGAAGGAGCGACGTACCTGGTCGGACGGTCAACGAACCTTTGCGGTGGACCGCTTCCTCGGGCGTCACGAAGGGTTGTATCTCGTGGAGTGTGAGGTGGACGAGGTCGGCGACGACGACATCCTGCTGCCGTGGGACCGCGACGCCGTGGAGGTCAGCCACGACGATCGCTTCAGTGGAGGGAGTCTCTCTCGGTTGAGCGACACGGCGTTGGCCGCACTCCTCGCTCAGCGCGGTATTTAGCTGTTCGTCCTCACCCACGATCGAAGAGTGTCCGCTCCCGGGCCGCTCAACGTGTCGAGAAATGCTGGTCGCCCCAAGAGGGCCAGCGCGAGTGCACCCCCGGCACCCGTGACCTCAGGGCCGTTGCCGAGGCGAACGTCTCGGTCGGTCGTGACGAGGGACACGTCAGGGAGCGGTCGTCCGACGAATCCCTTGCGACCCTTCGCGGAGGTGAGGAATGTCAGAACGAGCGGCCACACCGACTCGTCCACGGGTGGGGTGATTCCGAGGGGTACGGCGATGTCCATCGAGTGGACGTAAACGTCCGTCAGGGGCGCGAGGCTGTCGTGTCCGGGCGGGGTGAAGTGTCCGTCGGCGTGCGCTCGCAATCGCATCACCAGATCCGCCGATGTGGCGCGCGCGATCCGCGCGGTCATGATCTGATTCGCGACGTCGAAGTTGCCGCGTGCTCGCGCCATCGCCAGCACGACTCGCGGGATCGACGTCTCGTGGGGCATCACGAGATGAGCGACAACGTCATGGATCGTCCACGCGTCACAGAGACTCCGCATCGCGAATTGTTCCTCGGACAAAGAACTCAGTGTGTCCGCGAGACGACGACGCTGCGCCGCGATGAGGTCGAAATGGTCCACAGGAAAAAACTACTGAGACCACCCCGGGGGCGACGAACGGAGACGTGACAATCCCGTGGCACTTGTCAGAGTCCTTCCACACAAGGACTTCGGGCGTCATGGTCGACAGGAAAATCGCCTAATTCACTGTAAATTATGGAAGAGACGTGAGCCAGGGGAACGTGATGACGAAGCATGCAGGGTGGGATCTCACACCGATCACCGGTACCTTTGGAGCGGAAGTGCACAACGTGTCGTTGCGCGATCTCGACGACGGGGCGGCGGTGATGTCGTGTCTCGAAGAACACCTCGTGCTCGTCTTCCGAGACCAACACCTGAACCACGCGGAGCAGTCGCGGATCTCGCGGTTGATGGGCGAGGTCACTCCCGCGCACCCGGTGGTGCCCGGGCACCCCGACTTCCCGGAGATCCTCGAGCTCAACGCGCAACAGGGAGGAAAGAACGCCCGGTGGCACACAGACGTGACATTCGTCGACACCCCGCCCGCCGCCTCGGTGCTTGTGGCCGATCAGGTGCCGACTTACGGTGGGGACACTCTGTGGTGCGACGCGCGCAGTGCCTTCGCCCGTCTCGCGCCACCGCTGCAACAGGCGGTCGAGAACTTGGAGGCGGTGCATCGCATCTCGCCGCTCGCGTATTGGGGTGAACCTTTCGACAGTGCGCTGGGTCGTGACGACGCGCAATATCTTTTCGATGAGGCGGCGAAGGTTCCTCCGGTGATTCATCCGGTCGTTCGTATGCATCCCTCGACGGGACAACCATCGTTGTTCGTGAATCCCGGTTTTACGACCCACATTGTCGGTGTGTCGCGCATCGAGAGTGACAATCTTCTGCGTCTGCTGTTCGAGCACCTCGCCCAACCGGAGCTCACGCTGCGACACCGGTGGCAGGCCGGCGACGTGGTGATGTGGGACAACCGGGCGACCCTGCATTACGCGACGGACGACTACGGCACTGCGGATCGCCGCATGCGACGCATCACGCTGCGCGGCACGCGACCTGTCGGACCCACGGGGGTCAGCAGCCGGGTGGCGAGCGACCCCTTAGTGGCCGTGCGCTAAGCGCTCTCGCCACTCTCGCTCGAGAACGCCGTAGACAACTTCGTCCGTCCACTCGCCTTTGACGAATTCGTTCTCGCGCAGGTGGGCTTCGCGCTTCATGCCCACCCGTTCGAGGACGCGGGCCGATCGTTCGTTGCGCGCGTCGAGGCGACCACTGACCCGGTGTGCACCGACAACGTCGAAGGCAAAGGCGATGAGTGCCGTGGTGGCCTCCGTGGCGTAGCCGTGACCGCGAGCTTCGTGCGTCAAGACATAGCCCACTTCCACCTGAGAGTGCGTGATCGACGCGAGATGAAATGCCATCTCCCCGAGGAATCGCTCGTCGTCTCTCGTCTCGATAACGAGTGAACCCCACTCCGTGTCGCCGGGAAAGCGCGTGGTGCTCCGGGCGGCAAAATGCGCTTCTTGCGTGTCGAGAGTCAGCGGCTCGTTGTAGAGAAAACGAGCGGTGTCCGCATCGGCGTGGAGACGAAAGTGGGACGCGCGGTCCGTTTCTCTCACGGGCCGCAGGCGCAGTCTCGCCGTGAGGAGGACCGGCAACGCCGCCGGAAGGTCACGATTCATCAGTCCGTCGTATCACAGGTCCCCGTGCCCGCGTGGTGGTGCTCTGGGCACTCTCGTCGTGATCGAAAGATCATTCTCCGCGAACCGTTGTGACGGTGATCTCGTTCTTCGCGCGTGCACGTCGACGACCTGACGTCGCCTTCTTCACTAGCAATGCGTGACTTTGACCATACGCCCAACGCCCTTTCGTGCGAGAGCGGAACGTTACGATTGCCACAAGACTTCGACGGAGAGATGCCACGTGCGGAAACGATCCGGTGACAGCGAACGCCAACGCGTTCCCCAGCCGCTGATCAAGTCTCGCGTTCCCTCGGGTCGCGCGGCCATGGACCAGCCAAACGCGACTCACGACGGCGACGCCGCACTGTCCACGCGGTTCTGGTTCGCGCTCGTTCTTACCGGCGTTCTGGCGGGACTCTTCGGCGTCGCCCTGATGTGGATTCTCGCGCAGGTTGAGCATCTGGTCTTCCACACCCAGCAGTACGCCACGTACCAAGATGCCGTGCGAGCCTCGTCGCATCTTCGTCGCGTGACATCACTCGTCGTGGCGGGACTCATTGGTGGTATCTCGTGGTACTTGATTCGGCGGATCCTTAAGGACGAGAAATCAGAGATCGACGAGTCGGTGTGGAACGGCACCGGCGAATTGTCGCTGCGCCGCAGCTCGCTCACCGCGATCGTGTCGGAGATCGTCGTCGGCATGGGTGCGTCCGTAGGGCGGGAGGCCGCGCCGAAAACAATGGGCGGTGTATCGGGATCACTCACGGCGTTGTGGTTCAAACTCTCGCCCGCGCAACGTCGCCTGCTCGTGGCGTGCGGAGGTGGCGCGGGATTCGCGGCCGTGTACAACGTGCCCCTCGGCGGCGCGTTGTTTACCGCCGAGGTCTTGATGGGTTCACTCGCCCTTCCGACCGTGCTGCCGGCCTTGGCGGCGACGTCGATCGCGACCGCGGTCGCCTGGATCTACCTGCCGGATCACGCGACCTACGTCGATATTCCGAATTACCGATTCAGCGGCACACTGATGGGTTTCAGCCTTGTGGCCGGGGTGGTCGTGGGTGTGCTCGCCGTTCTCTACGTACGCATGATTGCGTGGGTCTCCTTCCACCGCACCAAAGGCGTGGCCCTGGTGTGGGTCATGCCTCTCAGCTTCGCGGTGCTCGGCGTCATCGGTATCTGGTATCCCGAACTCTTTGGCAACGGCATCGATATTGCCCACGAGGCGTTCCTCGGCGTGGGAGCAACCACCCTCTTCCTCGTCATCTTCGCGCTCAAGCCCTTGGTGACGGCGTTGTGTCTTCGGAGTGGCGCGGCGGGTGGTCTGTTCACGCCCTTCCTCGCGACGGGCGCGGTGTTCGGCGCGTTCGCGGGGTCACTCTGGCTACACGCGTGGCCCGGTTCTCCGGTGGGTGCTTTCGCCATTGTGGGAGCCGCCGCGATGATCGGCGCGTCGATGCAGGCGCCCCTCGCGGGAGTGGTGATCGTGATGGAACTGACGCACTCGGGTTTCACGATTACGTTGCCGATGTTGGTCGCCACCGTTATTGCAACGACCCTCGTGCGCCACATCGACGGCTACTCCATTTATTCGGCGCGACTTCCCGCCGCGGAGCGTTCGTAGGGCCCTTCACCCGCCACTTTTTTGGGACGTGGTGATACCGTTCGACATGGCTAGTTATTCCGATTCCATCGACATCGCGGCCTCACCGGAGGCGGCGTTTGACGCTCTCTCGCACCTCGAAAACATGGGGCGATTCTCTCCCGAAAACACCGGTGGTGAGTGGCGCAAGGGTGCCACGGGCCCGGCCGTGGGGGCGAGTTTCAAGGGCACGAACGCACAAGGCAAGACGACGTGGACGACCAATGTGGTGGTGTCGGACTACGACCCACCGCACGTCTTCGCCTTCGACGTGAACGTGGGACCCTTCAAGGTGTCGCACTGGTCATTTCGCGTCGAGCCGAGCACGCTGGGGTGTCGGGTGACCGAACAGTGGATCGACCGACGATCGGCATTCGCCAAGAAGTTTGGCAAGACCGGCATTGACGACCGCGAGTCGTACACCCGAGAGTCCATTCGCACCACGCTCGAGAATCTGCGCGCTTTTCTCGAACAGTGATCTAGACGAACGGCGCCAGTGACGCGGCGAGCACGTCGGGCCACGGGGTCGGCTCCACTCCCAACTCCCGTCGCGTCTCACTGTCGTCGATGATGAACGGGACCTGGAACTGATACATCGTCTTTGGGAGTTCGCGCATCAGCGGACTGAATAGCCCGAGCGCCCGCAACACCGGGACAGGGATGGCGCGCACCGCCACGTGCGGCACACCCGCGGCATCGGCGATATCACCGACCGCCTCCACGGCCGATCGCGGAGGATTCGTGGGAACGTGCCACGCGCGGCCCCACGACGAGGGCGCCAGTGCGCACGCGACCAAGGTCGTGGCCACGTCGTCGACGAATGTCCAGCTGTGGGGTGCGGTGACGTCGCCGATCACCGACACGGACTTTCCCTTCAAGATGCGGGGGATAACACGATCGCCGAGAATGGCGTTGGCACGAGGTCCAATGAAGTCCGACGCACGAACCTCCACGGCGTGCAGACGTCCGGCGTCATGACGCGCCAGAGCGTCTCGCCACATCGTCGCGCGCACCTGGGCCTTCTCGAGAGAGGAGCTCAGCGGATCGTGCGGGGTCATTGGTGCTGTGGGCTGTCCGTACGCGTACAGGTTGGACAACGTGCAGAGCGTGGCCCCGGTGCGTTCGGCCGCCTCGAGCAGCGCGTTCGCAATCGGGGGCCAGTCGGTCGACCACCGGTGGTACGGGGGATTCGCGCAGTTGAAGAGCGCGACGGATCCCTCGGTGACGGCCGTGAGGGCGCTGGCTTCAGTGGCGTCGAGCGAGACGGGCGTGATGCCCGGTCCCTTCGGGCCACCACCCGAACGGCTCACGAGGACCACGTCGTGTCCGGCGGTGGACAATTGCTGCGCGACGCGTGATCCGGTGGCTCCGGCCCCGACGATGACGAACTTTGACATCATTCACTCCTTTTAGAGAGCACTGCTCTTGTTTTCTTCCAGTATGGCGGTCGCTGTCGGAAAAGTCAAGAGCACTGCTCTCTTTTCTTCGATTTGTGCGATAGTGGAGAGGTGGAGAGTCCGAAGCGCCTCGCGACACGCCAGGCGAACATGGAGAAAATTAAGGCCACGGCGCGAGAACTCTTGATCGCGCGCGGCGCCAGCGGCTTGTCCCTGCGCGAAGTGGCGCGCGAGATGGACCAGACCTCGTCGGCCCTCTATCGCTACTTCCCTACACGAGACGATCTCCTCACCGCACTGATTCTCGATGCGTACAACGACCTGGGAGCCACCGCCGAAGCAGCCGCGGCGACGGTGGATACGGAGGACACCGCGCAGCGGTGGCGAGTGACGTGCCACGCCATCCGTCGGTGGGCTCTCGATCGACCCGCGGAGTATGCGCTGATTTTTGGTTCCCCAGTGCCGCAGTACAGCGCCCCGCAGGACACCATCGCCGCGGCGTCACGCGTCACGCTCGTCTTGGGCACGATCCTTTCCGACCACTTCGCGTCGAGACCACGCACGACCTCACACGACCCACGACTCGAGGCGGCGCTCGAATGGGAGGCGCTCGAACCATTTCTTCCGGGAGTGCCCCGCGAGATTGCGGTGCGCGGCATCCTCGCGTGGAGCAACGTGTTCGGATTTCTGAGCTTCGAGCTGTTCGGCCACTTCGTGGGCTCCGTCCGCGACGCGGACGTGGTATTCGACATGCTGCTCGACAACCTGGCCACCATGGTGGAGTTGTCGGACTCCTAATAGAACTTTGTTCTATAGTGTAGAACAGCGTTCTACAAAAGGGGAAATTGTGAGCAAAGTTCAAAAGAGTCGTGTAGCCGCCCAACTCGGCGATCGCGACGTCGTGCTCTTTCTGATCGGCATGCGCGTCAATCGACTGTGGCAGGTCTGGAAGTGGTTGCCGATTGCCGTTTCTATGCCGCGGATGATTACGGAGCTCATGAAGAACCCGTCGCGCGGACTTCTCGCGGCGCCGCGCACATTTGTGTCGGGGCGCACCATTTGCGTGGTGCAGTACTGGAATTCCTTCGAGGATCTCGAGCGGTATTCGCGCGACCCCGACGCGACACACTTCCCCGCGTGGCGACGCTTCAATCGGCTCATCAAGAACGACGGGTCCGTCGGCATTTGGCACGAGACGTATCGCGTCACGCCCGGGAGCGTCGAAGCCGTGTACGTCAACATGCCACCCTTCGGACTCGCCAAAGCCGTCGCAGGTGCGCCCGCCGGAGCCGTCGGCCAGTCGGCGGCCCTGCGTATGGGAGTGCGGCCCGAGGACGTGCCGCCGGTGACGCCGTACTGAGCGAGTGCCACGCACCTCCTCGTGGTGCTGCCTAGAGGGTGTGTCACACTGGCTGCGTGTACGTTCCTCGGGCCTTTGCGGTTGACGACGACGCGGCGTGGGATCTCCTCGACGCGAGTGGTGTGGGGACTTTGGTGGTCGCCACGCCCGCCGGACTGCGCAGCGTCTTCGCGCCCGTGGTCGCGGATCGCGCGCAACGTCGACTGTGGGGTCACGTCGCGCGCGGCAATGAACTAGTACGGGTCTCTGAGACGGGGGACGAGGTTCTGATGTCCTTTATGGTCGCCCACGGGTACGTCTCGCCGAACTACTACCGCAGTCGCACTCCGCAGTTCGCTCAGGCACCTACGTGGAACTACGTCACCGTCGAAGTGCGCGGCAGCGTGAGCTGGCACGACGACGCCACCGTCGTCGAAGACATCGTGCGTTCGTTAACCGAGACCTTTGAAGGCGATCGCGACGACCCGTGGCGCGTCGATGATGCTCCGCGCGACTACATCGACCGACTCCTTCGCGGCATCGTCGGCTTCGAGATCGCCGTCACCGACATCATCGGCGCGGCGAAACTCTCCCAGAACAAGTCTGACGACGACCGAGACGCCATTCGCGCCGAATTTGCGACGCACGACGATGCCACGCGGGAGGTCGCTCGCTGGATGGAGCGTTCGTGAGCTCGCGCGGCGACGTCGTCATTCGACCGTGCTACGCCACGGACGTCGAGCAATTTCGCGAGCTTCGACTCCTGGCGTTGCGCGATGAACCGGATGCCTACGGTTCCACCTACGAGGAGTCGTCACGGCGCCCGACCACCGCGTGGATCGAAATGGCGAAGACGGGTAATTACTTTCTCGCCTTCGACGGCGACCGTGCGGTGGGCATGGCGTCTGGGGGAGAGTTCTCCCCCTATCCGCACGCCCGCTGGCTCTACGGCATGTTTGTGCACGCCGACTATCGCGGCACCGGGGTGGCGCGCGACTTGGTGCACGAAGTCGCGGAGTGGACGCGTGGATTGAGCGTGATGACCCTCGGCCTCCACGTGACGACGACCGTGTCGCGAGCAGTGGCGTTCTACCGGGGACTGGGATTTGTGCCCTCGGGTCCGGCGGAACCGATGCAGCGGGACCCTACGCTGCATCTGCAAACTATGACCACACACCTCTTGTCCAATGACCGCATCTGACCGACTCGAGATTCACCGGGTCGCGTCGGAAGATCTCCATGATCTTCGTCGGCGCGTTCTGCGCGGCGGCAGCGAGGATGCCAAGGTCGTCGACGCTCGTGATCATGACGACACGGCCCGTCACTACGGCGCGTTTCGGGGTGAGCGCATTGTCGCCGCGGGATCGTTCTATCCGTCCGTCTCGCCACGACCGCACGAGGGCCCCTCGTTTCAGTTGCGGTATCTCGCCACGGACTTTGACGAACAGCGCAGTGGCGCGGGCAGCATGCTGTTACGCGCGGCCGAAGGAGACCTCGCGAGCGAGGGGGTGAGCGAACTGTGGGCGAATGGTCGCGACACCGCTCTCGGTTTTTACGACCGACAAGGGTGGGTCCGCCTGCCGGGCAGCGAACACCTCAGCCCCGACACGCAACTCCCGCACACGGTGATCGCGAAGACTCTTCGTTCGAACGAGGACGTGACGTGCGACATGGCCACGCCGAGCGATGCCGCGGCCTTAGCGGAGCTGCGTGAAGAGATGTACTTCGCCATGCACCCGAAAGACTGGTCGGGGCCGTGGCAGGACGCGTGCGTGACCTACTTCGAAGAAACCCTGGCGTCGGGCGAGGTCCTCGCGGCCGTGGCGCGGACGAGTCGCGGTGAGGTGGTGGCCAGTGTGGTCGTGCAATTGCGACGGGTTGTGCCGACGCCGCGCTTTCCGACCGGATTCAGCGGGTACGTCCACACCGTGTCCACCAAGCCGGCCTTCCGCCGTCGGGGTGTGTCGCGACAACTGCTCATCATGGTTAGCGATCTCGCCGAAGAACGCGGTGTCGATCGATTTGAACTGCACGCCACACCGCGCGGCAAGCCGCTGTACGCCTCGGAGGGCTACGTCGAACGGACCGGCGGCGCGGAGATGCGTCGGGAGATCCGACCGGACCTCGGCTAGGCGCCTTCGGTCTCGTTGGGTGCGGTGAGGAGTTCTTCGATGCGCTCCAAGGTCTTTTCCATCGAGACCCGGTTCTTCTCCGGGACACCGAAGGGCATGATGGACAGACCCCAAGGCTTGGAATAATCGAAGGACTCCGTGACCTGCGTTCCCCCCTCGACCGGCTCGAGCTGGTAGCGCCAGACGAACATGGCGACGTGGTGCCACGCGATCACGCGATTCTCCTCAAATTCGACCACTTTGTTGGTCGTGAAGTAGGACACACCGAGGCGCATGTCCATGGAGAACTTGGCCCCGAGAAAGAGGCGGTCCGGTGCCGAGCGGGGTTCCAAGACGCTGCCCGAGCCATCAATGCGACTGTGCTGGCGCGGGTCGGCGAGCAGATTGAAGATGTCCTCGGCGGGCGCGTGAATGAGCCGAGTAGCGGAGACGATACGTTGTGCCATGGTTGCACCCTACGGGTCGCGACGTCGAGGTCAACGAGGAGAACGCGTGAGCTACCAGAATGCAGTGGTAACAACAGAAGACGGTCGAGCCCTCGAGGTGGCGAGCGTCGGAGATCCGGCCGGCCCGACGATTTTCTTTCACCACGGCACGCCCGGTGCGGCGTCGCTGTTGAAGTCGTTTTCCTCGTCGGCGGAACAGCACGGCGTGTTCATGGTGTCCATGTCTCGCGCGGGCTACGGAAGTTCTGGTCGTCGAGCAGGTCGCGTGGTGGCGAGCGTGGTTGATGACGTGCGTGCCGCACTGGATCACTTTGGTCGTGACCGGTATCTCACGATCGGCTGGTCCGGCGGCGGACCGCACGCTCTCGCCTGCGCCGCTCTTGACGCACCTCGGTGCGTGGCCGCGTGGTCACTGGCGGGAGTGGCACCGGCGAACGTTGATTTCGACTGGACTGAAGGTATGGGCCCCGAAAACATCGAGGAGTTCGAACTCGCTCGACAGGGCGGACCGGAGTACGAGGCGCACATTAAGTCGATCAGCGAGGCGTTCGCAGACGCGAACGAGGCCAACATCATCGCGTACTTCGGCGGACTGCTGTCGGACGTCGACGTCGCCGCGCTCGCGGATGACACGGCCCGGTCCGTCCTCGCCGAAGCGTGTCGCGATTCCGGTCGCACCGGCTACTTCGGGTTCATCGATGACGATCAGGCATTCATGAGCGACTGGGGCTTTGACCTCCGTGACATCTCCACGCCCACGAACATCTGGTTCGGGGACCACGACCTCATGGTTCCGCCAACCCACGGTGCGTATCTCTCCGCCCATGTTCCGGGTGCCGTCGCCGTTCACCGACCGGACGAGGGTCACGTCTCGCTCGTGTCAAACCACCAAGATGAGCTCTTTGCCGCCTGTCTCGCGGCGTGGCACTAATCGCGCATCGACGCCAGGATCTCTTCCACCATTTCGTCGGTGGTGTCGGGGTGTAAGAACGCGAAGCGCGCGATGGTCTCGCCCTCCCACTTGGTGGGCGTCACGAAGGCCACCTGGTCGCGCAGCAACTGGTAGCTCCACTCGTTGTACTGCTCCGCCGTCCACCCCTTGCGGCGGAACAGGACGACCGAGAGACTCACCGGACGCACCATCTCGACGTGGTCGAGTTCCTCGATGCGCGCCGCCGCACGGTGCGCGGCGTCGATGGACGTCTGCACGGCGCTCTCGTAGTTTCCAATGCCCTCGGTCACGAGGGAGAACCAGAACGGAAGTCCGCGTGCTCGACGGGAGAGGTGGATCGCGAAATCGGAGGGGTTCCAGTCGAACTCTTCGTCGTGCGTCTCGTGCAGGATGTCGAGGTAGCCAGCCTTTTGTGTGTGCACGGCCCGTGCGAGTCGTGGGTCGCGATAGATCAGGGCCGCGCAATCGAGCGGCGCGTACAGCCACTTGTGAGGATCCACGATGAAACTGTCGGCGTGACGCAGACCGGCGACACGTTCCTTCTCACTGGTGGAGAACATGGCGGCTCCGCCGTAGGCACCGTCGACGTGGAACCACAGATTGTTCTCTCGACAGAAGGACCCGAGACCCTCGAGGTCGTCGACGATGCCGGCGTTCGTGGTGCCGCAGGTGGCGACGACACCGATCACGGTCTCCGGGTGCGGGTCGGCGGCGAGGGCGGCCCGGAGATTCTCCAGGGTGAGACGGTGGTCGTCGGGCTCAATGAGGAGCGGCTCGATGCCAAGAACGTGAAGTGCGGATCCCACGCTCGAGTGGGCGTCTCCGGAGATGGCGAAGCGCAGTGTGTGCGGCGCGAGATCGGGATGACGCGAACGACCCACGTCGCGACCCACCGTGAGTGCCGAGAGGTTCCCAATGGAGCCGCCGGACACAAAACAACCACCGGCACCCTCCGGCAGTCCAATGCGTGAGGCCAGGTACTCGAGAGCCTGGTTCTCCGCGACGACGACGCCCGCGGACTCGAGCCAGCTCGTGCCGTTGAGCCCGGAACAGGCCACGACCATGTCGAAGAGCAACGACGATTTTGTCGGGGCGTTGGGGATGAAGGCAAGGAAGCGCGGCGAGTCAATGGAGACCACTGCGGTGGCCAGCTGTTCCTTGAAAAACTTGAGGATGGACTCGGGGTCGTGACCTTCCTGGGAGATCAGTCCCTCGAGGCCGTTGACGGCGACGTCTTGCAGACTGCCGTAATCGAGCGGGACGGGATCCATCGTGAGGCGCTCTCGGCAATACGCGAAAATCGCCTCGCCGAGCTCGGTGTCGTACGTGAACATCGGGTGCCCCATTGCGCCCACCTTTCAATCAGGAGATTTGACTCGCTACGCTCATCGCGTGGAGATTCGCGAAGACCAGATTACGCACGGTATCCGAGAACGAGTAGCCACCATCGTAGGCAGTCGGGGACCAATTCCGCTGGCCGCGTGGAGTCCGGCGGAAGGGCGCGGCTCTCAGTTGATCTTGGTGGGCCACGGCGCGAGTGGTTCGAAGATGGAAGGGTACGTGGTCGCGCTCGCGCGCTCACTGGTGCGCACGCACGGATGTTGCGTTGTGGCCATTGACGGACCCGTGCACGGTGAGCGGCGCAGCGATGGTCACACCGGGTCCACGCTGCCCTTTCTCGAGTTCGCGCAGCGGTGGTCGGCCGACGAGTCGCTGACCGATGACATGGTCAGCGACTGGCGCGAGACCCTCGACGCGGTACTCGCGGCCGAGTGGGTCGACAATGACGCCGAGGTCGGGTACTGGGGTCTTTCGATGGGCACCATTTTGGGTCTGCCCTTTGTGGCGGCCGAACCTCGCGTGCGCGCGGCCGTGCTGGGCCTGATGGGGGCGGCCGGCCCGACGCGCGAACGACTCGTGTCCGACGCGGCGTCGGTGACGGTGCCCGTGCTATTTCTCGTGCAGTACGACGATGAACTCGTAGCACGCGAGGACGCGATCACCCTCTTCGGGCTCCTCGGGTCGTCGGACAAGACCATGATCATGTCCCCCGGCGCGCACGGTGCCGTCACGGCGGAGAGTTTTCGGCGGAGTGCGGAGTTCCTCGCGGATCGTCTCAGCCAGGTCGTTTCAGGGTCCTACTAGCATCGCCGCATGACCTCCGCCCGACGTGTCGGCTTCTTCGGGCCGGTCGGCACCTTCACGCACGAGGCGGTCGGCACCTTGCCGGGTCCTCTGGAGGCGGTGCCCTTCACCACGATCACGGACGTCCTCGACGCGGTCGCGAGCGGTGATGTGGACTGCGGGGTCGTACCCATTGAGAACGCGATCGAGGGGACGGTCTCGGCCACGATCGATGCGCTCCTTTTCGATCACGATCTCTTGATCGAGCGTGAGATTGTCATTCCCATTCGACTGCACGTGATGGCCCGCCCCGGCGTTGATCTGGTCGACGTCCGCGAGGTCTGGAGTTATTCGCACGCACTCGCACAGTGTCGCAAATTCATGTCGACGCTCCCGGGCGTGCCGGTCGTCAACGTGGGGTCCACCGCCGACGCGGCGCGGGCGGTCGCGGCGAGCGACCAACCCGTTGCCGCTCTCGCGTCGCGCGTGGCGGCTGCGACCTACGGACTCTCGATCCTCGTGGAGGACGTGGAGGACGCCGACGACAACGAAACGCGTTTCGTGGTGATCGGTAAGGACCGCGTTCCTCCCCCCACGGGCCACGATCGCACGACAATCGTGTGCTTCCAGGACGCCGACCGACCCGGCTCGCTCTACGGGATTCTCGGGCGCTTCGCTGCGCGCGATCTCAACTTGACGAAGTTGGAGTCACGTCCCACCAAACGAGGGCTCGGCGACTACTGCTTCGTCATTGAATTAGACGGCCACGTGGCCGACGACGTGATTGCGGACTGTCTGGCGGACCTCCAGGCGCACCTGACCCGGGTGAAGTTTCTCGGTTCCTATCCCGTGACGGGGGACGACGCCGTCAGCCGCCGCGATGAAGTCGGAGCCGCGCGCGTCGCGGCGCGCGAGTGGATCGATCAGATCCGCAACAAGATCAGCGACTAGCAGCGAGACGCTCGAGCAGGGGACGGAAGCTCGCCAAGTCGGGGATGACCATGTCCGGGTCCTTGCCGAGATCGTCGTAGGTTCGCAGCGCCACGGCGTCGTCGAAGCCCGGGTGGGCTTCAAAGCGCGCGACGTCCTCGGTGTCGAGCAGGCCGCCCTGGGCCTTGAGGGTGGCGCGCGACGTCGGTGACAACTGGTCGTGGTAGCTCGGTTCGACGGTGCAGCGCCAGCGCTTTGCCGTCACGTGCATCGCCACCGGCTGCGCAACCCGGGGACCAAAGATGCGGGAGAGAATCCGACCGCCGATGGCCTCGTGGTCGTCGTCGTCCACTTCCATGTCGAAGCGTTCGGTGCCTTGCTCGTCGGCGATGAGATGTCCAATGTCGTGCAGCAGCGCCGCGGCCACCATCTCGTCGGTGGCGCCATCGCGCTGTGCGAACACGGCCGTTTCGATGCCGTGCGTGGTGACGTCCACGCCCTCGCCGTAGTTCTTGTGGCCATCGCGCGCGAAGAGCTCGAAAATTTCGTCGACGCTGGTGGGGTAGTTCGTGGTGCTCACGCGGGCCGTCCTTCGAAGTCGCCGATCAGTGAGAGTCGTGCGCGATCGCCGGTGGGCGCTTCGGCGAACGCGGCGAGCTTGGCCGCGTAGTAGGCGTCGCGCAAGTCGCCCTCGCTGGCCCCGTTGTACGTCGGATACAGCGCGCGGCGATCGCGAGTGGACGTGTTGGGCCCACTGCGGTGCGGGGTGAGGGCGTGGAAGAACAATGTCTGCCCGGCGCGTAGTTCCACCGGCTGCCAGGTGAGTTCGTCCACGACCGTGGCGGTGAGACAGCCGCGCTCGTCTTGGGCCAGGAGGTGGTCGTGTCGCGCGCTAGCGACGAACAGGCACCCGTTCTCGATCGTGGCGTCGTCGACGGCGACCATCACGCTGAGCACCTGGTCCACGAAGGGGTAGGCGGGCTTGTCCTGGTGGGGTGAAAAGCCCGCACCCCCGACCAACTTGTAGTTGATCTTTTCCTTGTAGAGCAGTGCCTCTTCGCCGAGCAGGGCGCCCGCCACGCGAGAGATGTCACCGTGGCGAAGGAGTTGATCCATCGCAGAACTGAAGGGAACGAAGTTTTCCGTACGCGCGAGTCGCCGACCGTGATCGGTCATCTCAAAGTGGTGCAGCCACTCGCCGTCTTCATCCCAGGACGCGATCGCGGACACTTCGGCTTGCAGGTCAGTGACGCTGGTACCCAGCAGGTCATCCAGGAGTAACCAACCTTGAGTGCGGTAGTGCTCCAGCTGTGCGTCGGACAACGTGCTCACGATGCAACCTTAGGGCGAGCGCGAAAACCGCGTGTGACGACGAAGTGACGTGGCGTGTGACGCGTTGCGGTGAAGTTCCGTTAGGGTCACCGACGACGCGCCACGAGGTGCGTACGCAAGGGGGAATCATGTCGTCAACCACGGATCTCGCGGGGTACACCGCCGTCGTCACGGGGGCATCCAGCGGCATTGGTCGCGCGATCGCGGAACAGCTCGCCGCACACGGGGTCTACGTCGTGATCTCGGGACGGGACGAGACGGCGCTGGATGCGGTCGTCAGTGCGATTCAGGCCGGCGGCGGTGCCGCGGTCGGCATCCCGGTTGATCTTCGCGACCCGTTAACGGTGAACCTTCTCGTCGACGCCGCGATCACGAACACGGGCCGACTCGACATCTTCGTGAACAATGCGGGCGTGTCCTACCTGGGCACTATTTTGGACGCCGACATCGAACAGTGGCGCAACATGCTTGAGACCAATGTGCTCGCCCTGCTCGCGGGCTCCAAGGCGGCGGTCACCGCCATGCGCGCGGGTGGACGTCCGGGTCACCTCGTCAACATCTCCTCGGTCGCCGCACTCGATCCCAACTCCGGTGTCTACGGTGCGACCAAGCACGCGGTCAACGTCATCACCAATACGTTGCGCCAGGAGCTGGTCGACGACCCGATCAAGGTGACCTCCATCATGCCGGGACTCGTCGCCACCAACATCGGCCGCAACGTCGATCCCGCGTTGCTCGCGGGTCTCGTCGCTATGTCCGGCATCGACGTCGAGATCGTCCCGGGCGAGCGTCTGCCTGACGAAGTGCTCGCCGGAGCGCAAGCCGCTCTGTCGGAGATCATGATGAGTCCGGAGGACATCGCCGCGGCGGTGCTGTTCGCGGTGACGCAGCCGAAGGGCGTCGATGTCACCGAGATCGTGGTGCGGCCGAACAAGCCCGCGAACCTGTAGTTCATCGAGTTTGGCGGCGTCGACGTCCCCGTCGACACAATCCATCACCTTCCATTGGAGTGAGGAAGCCACCCACCGCAGGAGGTCGCGATCAGCGAGATTCCCGTGCACTCGTGTGATGTACTGACCCTCTCACAGCGCACGTCGCGAGTCGTTCCACGCGTTGGGTACACACTGCGCCACGAGGCACAGGCCCTGGATAGGAGGCGCGCGAGGCGAAACTGTATGCGCTAAGACTCCGAAAGTGTATGCAATAAATCCCAGAAAGTGTAGGCTTTAGGGCACGGTTCGAATAAATCGATTCGGAGCGATAGTTGCGTAGGGAGGATCCATGGAATACCGCCCAAGAGTCGTCGATGCGCTGGTGGCATCACGGCTCGCCGCAACTGGCGCTGTTCTTCTCGAAGGCCCAAAGGCGTCCGGTAAGACATTCACCGCTGAGCAGCACGCCAAGAGCTTCGTGTACCTCGACACCGATGAGGCCGCCCGGCGCGCGCTGCAAGTCGATCCCTCACTCGTGCTGAATGGCGCACCACCGCAACTCATTGACGAATGGCAGCTCGACGGGACCAATGTGTGGAACTTCGTTCGTTCGGAAGTGAATCGACGCCAGACGCCAGGCCAATTCATACTCACCGGATCGTCGGTTCCTGATGACGATGTCCGACGACATTCTGGTGCCGGACGTATCGCGAGGCTCACGATGCGGACCATGAGCCTCTTCGAAAGTGGAGAATCGTCGGGCGAGATGTCGCTATCGGCGTTGTTGGCGGGAGATCGGCCTGTTGCTTCTCCTCCGGCCCTCTCCGCTCGCGACGTTGCGGAGCTGGTGGTGCGCGGAGGCTGGCCCTTGAATATAGGGAAGTCCGCCACTATTGCTTCGAGGGCGAACATCGACTACCTCCAAACGATTGTCGAGGTCGATGTTCCTCGAGTCGGTGGTTCACGGCGAGATCCGGCGAGTGCCCGTCGTCTTGCGCAAGCCTTGGCACGTAACGTGGCCATGGAACAGAAAGTGGCACGACTGGCCGCCGAAGTCGCTGGGGTCGAGGAAGGGCTCGCGCGCAGCACCGTGTACGACCACCTCAAAATTTTTGAGCGCCTCCTGTTGATCGAAGAACAGCCGCCGTGGGCGGTTCATCTGAGATCGCGGGCCTCGCTTCTGAAAGCGTCACGGACTCACTTCGTGGATCCATCACTTGCCGCTGCCGCGCTCCATGCCGATGTAGGGCGCCTCCTGCAAGATCTCAATTATCTCGGACTCCTGTTCGAGTCGCTTGTTGTGCGCGACAGTCGTGTTTATGCGAGCCCCCTGGATGGGACCGTGCACCACTATCGAGACAGTGACGACCTAGAAGTTGACATCATCATCCAGACAACGGGTGGGACATGGGGGGCGTTTGAAGTCAAACTCGGCCCATCCCAGGTGGACGCAGCGGCGGCCACGCTCCTCAAGTTCGCGCAAAAGATTGATACCACGAGGTCGGGTGCTCCCGCTGTGCTGGGAGTCATCACGTCATCCGGTTACGGCTACACCCGTTCCGACGGTGTTGTGGTGATACCCATCGGTTCGTTTGGTCCGTAAGAGCGCGT
>CAIQPR010000044.1 GCA_903873775.1 uncultured Actinomycetes bacterium | reverse complement strand
CACCGCCGAGAGTCTGAGTTTCATGCGACCCACGGGGTCTGTGGCCATTGATCCGCCATTTCCACCTTTGCCGCCATTGCCGCCGATGGAACCCACCACCGACGAACCACCCACGAGCTAGCGCGTGGCGACGAACTCGAGTTACACCGAACTCGCTCGTCGCACCGCTCGGTCCATCACCGACGCCCCGCCCTATACGACACGACCGCCACGGCCCAATCTCCTCACGCGCGCCGTCGTCGCGGTGGGCCACTTCATTCTCTGGCTCGTGCGCCACGCGTCGTCTCTTTTTCGACGCTGGTTCGCTCACCCGTTGTGGTCGGGCGTCCACCGCGTCTTTGGCGGGTGGACGCCGGTGATCATCGTGACGGGGTCACTCGTGCTCGGCGTTGTCGTCGGCGTCCTCACCCTCACCTATCGCCGACGCACGCGCCCGGCCGCGGGGTCTCCTCGCGCGCGCACCGCATCCGAGGCGCGACATCGAGAGTTTCTCCGTGAGGCGGAACGCGCTCGCGCCGCGGGGGACCGCGATCACGCGGTGCGGCTTCGTTTCGAAGCGGGTCTCGAGAAGCTCGAGAGTCGCGGTGTTCTCGAGAATCGGACGGTGTTGACCACACGCGACATCTCCGACCGCCTCTCCTCGCCGACTTTTGATGAATTAGCTCTCGTGCACGCGAGGGTGACCTACGCGCAGCGACCCGCGAGCGAACACGACGTGGACGACGCATTTGCCTCGTGGCCGACGGTCGAGTCCGTCGATCCGGTGGTCTCGTGACAACGTCGGTGGCCCCCGCACCGAGCGCTGTTGACGTCGTTCGACGCGTTCCGCTCTTCTGGCGTGTCGTCATGATTGTGGTGGTGGCGGTGTTGTGCCTGCGCTACCTCAGCGCCCTCTACGGCGGCGTGATTGGGACCCAGACCCAAACTTTGTCGCCCACGTCCGCTCTCTCGACACACGCCACGGGCACCGCGGCGTTCGTCGAGTTCGAACGACGAGCGGGACATGCCGTCGAGGTCACGACGTCTGCGCTGTCGTCGCTTGGTTCCGTGCCGAGCAACGCGACGCTGTTCGTCATTGATCAGGTGCGCTGGAGCGCGGAAGACACGGCCGTTGTCCGTGCGCTACTGGCTCGCGACGTGCGGGTGGTCTTCGTGGGTGAGCCACCGTCACGACTTTTGGCCACCGTGACCCACAACGCCGTGACGTGGTCCAACGTGGCCGTCCAGGACATTACGGGTGTTGTCACAAGTCCCCTGACCCGTGGCGTGAGCTCACTCGTCACGGGTAACGGAGGATTCACCGGACGAGCGGGCGCACACGGCCTCGTGCTCGCCGACGAAGGCGTCACCTACGTCGCCCAGTACGGGTCGTGCGTGTTCATTGCGTCGAGCGCACCCTTTCAGAATCAGAATCTCGCGTCAGCTGACGATGCCGCTCTCGCTTGGAACACCGCGGGGCTCCAGCGCGGAGAGGTGATTGTCGACGAGTACGCGAGTCGGTCCGTGCCGACGTCCTCGGGCTTTCACGCCCTCCCCATTTACTGGCAGAGCGCCCTCGTGCTGCTCGCCGTCGCGATTCTTGTGTGGATCGTGTCGGCGTCGCGCCGGTTCGGTCCTCCGGAGATTCTGGTCGCGGAGCTCGGGCCCCCGCGTAGCGAGTACGTGGAGGCACTCACGACCGTGATCGCCGCGCAACCCAACGCCCCCGTGGCCGACACCGTGAGCGCGGTGAGTGCGGCCGCACGCACGCGCCTGTGGCGCACCCTCGAGGTAGATGACGTGGCGTCAGATGTTGTTGTGCGCGCGGCAGCGCGGGAGCGCGGCCTGCCGAACGACGTCGTGGAGGCGGTGCTCCGCCCCGTGGCGACACAGGACGACGCCGTGGCTCTCGGACGCGCGCTCTCGTGGCTCTCGACGAAAGAAGGAAACATATGACGACGTCCCCAGAATCCGGCACCGCAGCGACGGTGGCCCTCCGCCGCGCGCTGCACGAGCAAGTGGGCCAGATTGTGGTGGGTCAAACTGCGATGATCGACGCGACACTCGTGGCCCTCATCGCGGGAGGACACGTTCTCCTCGAGGGCCCCCCGGGGGTGGCAAAGACGTTGGCGGTGAACGCCATGGTGCGCGCCTGCGGCCTCGAAGGTCGACGCATCCAATTCACTCCCGACCTGCTGCCGTCGGATGTCACGGGAACACTGACACTTCGGGGTGGTGAGTTGGTTTTTCGGTCCGGGCCGGTCTTTACCAATATGTTGCTCGCGGACGAAATCAATCGCACGCCACCCAAAACCCAGGCCGCTCTGCTCGAGGCGATGCAGGAACGCCAGGTGACTGTCGACGGGGTCGCGCATCCCTTGCCCGAACCGTTCATTGTGCTCGCGACGCAAAACGAGATCGAGTTCGAAGGAACCTATCCACTTCCGGAGTCGCAGCTGGACCGCTTCCTTCTGCGCCTGACCATCGGCTACCCCAGCGAAGAGGACGAGCGCCGCATGCTGTCACTGCAGCACCGCGGCGCGACACCTTCCGACGTGGCGCAGGTGCAACCGGTGATCAGCGCCGCGGACATTGTCGCGGCGCGGGCCACCGCTGACGCCGTCGTGGTGAGCGACGAGGTCGCGCAGTACATCGTGTCGATCGTTCGTCGCACGCGCGAACTCCCGAGCGTCGCCCTGGGCGCGAGTCCCCGCGCCATGGTGCATCTGCTGGCCGCCGCCAAGGCCACTGCCACGTTGGCCGGCCGCGACTTCGTCACACCCGACGACGTGGCGTCACTCGCCGGGGCCGTCCTTGCCCACCGTTTGGTGTTGACCGCGGACGCGGAACTGGATCGCTTCTCGCCGTATGACGCGGTCGCGACCGCGGTGCGCACGGTGCCGGTGCCGAGGTAAGTCCGTGGGATCGCGACGAGAGAGCGGGAGCCTGACGCCACGACCGACGACGTGGTGCGTAGCCCTCCTGCTCCTCATCGCTGCGTTCACCGTGGTGGTTCACGCCCGACCCGTTCTGACCCTCTGTCTCGTGGGGGCCCTGCTCGGTGCCTTTCTCGTGGACTTGTGGATACTCACGCACGCGACGGTGTCCTTCACGCGCAGCGCGCCGACGTCACTGCCGCGCGGCACCGCGCGCGACGTGGAGGTGTCTCTTGTCACCACTGCGCGGGTCGTGCGTCTTCGCCACGTCGGGCACCCGAACATCTCCTTGGCGCCGTCGGAATCATCGGGCAACACGTTGTCGATGGTGGTGACGGGCGTGCGGCGCGGCCGGATGTCGTGGGGTCCCTGCGTCGCGCGACTGGCCGGACCGTTGTCGTTGTGCACCATGGACCGAAGGGGAAGCGTTCCCGGTGAGTTGCAGATCATTCCCGATCTTCCGCGAGCGCGACGCCTGGTGCTGCAGCGCCGGCTCGGACGGGCGGGGGGCGAAGTGGCAACCGCGCGCCGACGAGGAATTGGTACCGAGTTTGAGACGATTCGCGACTACGACGACAATGACGACGTTCGCCACATCAATTGGATGGCGACCTCGCGCGCGAATCGTCCCATGACCAACGTCTATCGAGTCGATGAGAATCGTGACCTCATCTGCTTGGTCGACGCTGGTCGGGTGATGGCGACCACACTCGCGAACGCCACACGGCTCGACGGTGCCCTCGACGCGGTGTGCGCGCTCGCGGCCGCCGCGGACGACGCTGGTGATCGGGTTGGCGTCCTCGCGTTTCGTGACACGATTCTTCGGTCCATGCCCCCGCGGCACCGGGGTGCGCGTGAGGTGGTGGAGACGATCTTCGACCTCGACGCGGAGGAGGTGGAGAGTAATTACACCAGGGCCTTCACGGCGGTCGCGACCCGAAAGCGCTCGATCGTGGCCATTGCGACCGACATTGGCGACACGGCGGCGTCACGAGAACTTCTCGACGCCCTCCCGGTTCTCGCCGCGCGACACGCAGTGATACTCGTGTCGCAGCGCGACGACGAACTCACTGGCGTGGGTCGAGAGGCTCCGAGGGACTACGCCGACGTGGTCCGTGCGTCCTTGCGTCTAGAGGAAGACGCCGCGCACGCTCGTCTGGTCTCGCGCATACGGATGATGGGTGTCATCGTCATCGACGCACCCGCGGACAGAATCGCGGGCGAGTGCCTGCGCGCCTACGCGACGATGAAGTCACGCGCCGTCGCCTGACGAGGCGGCTCTTCGACGAGACGTTCGGGTCGACCACGCCAGATGACCAGTGCCCAGAAGAGGCCGCACAAAGTGATGCCGACGGCGAGAGCGACACCCAAGGAGAGATCGAAGGGCGTGATGACGCCTTCGACACATCCCGCGACCACGAGAAAGATCACGGTGGCGATGACGCCGGCGCCCGTGCGCGGGGCGGCGTCGGCCAGAGCGTCCGTGCGCGTGCGCCGGCCGGGATCAATGAGGCAACGAGCAATGGAGAGGCCCGCCGCGCCCGCGAGCGTGAAGCACGAGAGCTCGAGGAGTCCGTGCGGGACGACGAGTCGGAGGAAATCAGAGAAACCTCCGACGCGCCACTCGAGAGTGCCGAGCACGCCGAGGAGCAGTCCGTTGTAGCCGAGAGAGAGGACGCTCAAGACGCCGAACGTGAAACCGCCCGCGATCACCAGCAAGGCGACGATGATGTTGTTGACGAAAATCAGCTGCGCGAGTCCCAGCCGCGATCCGAGAGAAATGCCGTAGAAGGCGCCCGTGCTGTGCGCGTCGACGTGGGCTCCGGGAACGACCGCCACCGCGCTCGCGGGATAGGTCAGCGCCCACAGCACTCCGAGGGCGGTCGAGAAGAAGATGATGCCGGCCGAGAGCGCGAGGAGCCACGACAACGAGCGGATGCGTTGCCAGAGCGTGGTCGAGAGGTAGTGGCGGAGAGTTTCGGATCGGGAAGCCTTGGCGTAGAGGAGCAGATGCGCGTCGCGCACCAGCGTCTCGAGACGTTGCGTGACGGCGGCGTTCGGGTAGTCCCGTCGCGCCACGGCCAGATCGGCCGCCGCGACGCGATAGGCGTCACCGAGCCGAATGACGTCACGAGGGGAGAGGCGTTGGGTGCGACCGCGCGCGGTCGCGAGAAGCTCATCAAGTTCGCTCCATTGGGGCGACCGGGACGTGACAAAACGATCTAAGTTCATCGCGTGGACCTCGACGATCGCATGGTGATCCGCACCCCGGAGGGTGTCTCCATCGACGTCGTGTTAGCGGGTCCCGGCTCGCGCGTGCTGGCGGTCATTCTGGACACAGTCTTTCAGTTGGTGGCCTTTGCGGCGTTGACCGCACTCACTCTCCTTATTCTTGACGCGCTCTCGGCGCCAACGCTCCTTCGAGCCGGTTGCGCTCTCGTGATGGGGCTCTTTTGTAGCGTGGGCTACTTCATCTTGTGGGATGTCGCCGCGCAAGGTCGCTCGCTCGGGAAGCGGATGTGTGGCCTGCGCGTTACCCGCAGCGATGGCGCTCCCGTGAGCTTTGTGCCGAGTGTTATTCGTAACGTCTTGCGGTGCATTGACTATTTCTTCTTTGGTCTGGTCGGGGTCATCTCGATCAGCGTGAGCCGCAAGAATCAGCGTCTCGGAGATCTGGCGGCCGGAACGGTGGTGGTGCGAGACCGGCTCGCGGTTGATCGAATGCGGGCCAAGGCACGCAAGCGTGAGGGCGCCGCCGACTGGGGGGAGGTGGCACCAGGAATTGGCCGCGTGGCGTATTTCGGTGACATGTCTTTGTGGGACGTCACGGGTGTGGACACAGAGCACGTGCGAGTGGCGGAGAAATTTCTGCTCAATCGCGCGAATTACACCGCCCGTGCCCGAGAACAGCTCGCTCAGCAGATCGCTGACGCCTTGCGCGTCAAGGTGGCCGGGATGCCCCACAACCTGGATCCCGAAGAATTCATTGAAGCGGTGGTGGTCGCGAAGTCTCGGTGACCACGCGACGAATCATCTCCGCCGCTGCCTCGGCGCGCAACTCGCCAACAGAGAACCTCTCCCCGCATGCTCGAAAGCACGAGTGAGTTTCACGACACGAGTACTTCGAGATAGACGAGATCGCGCGTGAGTGAATTGTGATCACCAACTCAGGAACGCTTTCGTGGTCGTGGTGCATAATCGTCGTGATCCCCAAGATTCTTTTCGTGTCCAAGGAGGCCGGTTATGTCGACAGAACAACCAATGCAAGTGGGCATGGTCGGCCTCGGACGCATGGGTGCGAATCTCGTCCGTCGCCTACTGCGTGACGGACACCGCTGCGTTGTCTACGACGTCAACGAGGCCTCCATCGCAGCCTTGGAAGCAGAGGGTGCGGTCGGGGCACGCACGCTCGAGGAATTTGTGGCCGCCCTCGAACGCCCGCGCATCGCGTGGTTGATGTTGCCGGCCGCCATCACTGACGCGACGCTCTTCCAATTGGCGGACCTCTGTGATGAGGGCGACGTCGTCATCGATGGTGGAAACTCCTACTACCGCGATGACATCACGCGCGCCGCAGCATTGAAGCCCCGCGGACTGCACTATCTCGACTGCGGCACGAGCGGTGGCATTTACGGCCTCGAACGTGGGTACTGCCTGATGATCGGTGGCGAGACCGACGTCGTGAACCGCCTCGAGCCGATCTTCCGCACCATTGCCCCCGGTCCGGGAGACGTGGAGCCAACACCGGATCGTGTTGCACGTTCCACCGCGGACCAAGGGTTTCTGCACTGTGGTCCCGCGGGTGCGGGTCACTTCGTCAAGATGGTGCACAACGGCATTGAATACGGGATGATGGCCGCCCTGGCGGAGGGACTCAATATCTTGAACCGCGCCGACTGCGGTCTCGAAGGTCGTTCGCACGACGCGGAGACCGCACCCCTGCGAGATCCGGAGGCCTACCAGTACGAATTCGACATCGCCGAGATCACCGAGCTGTGGCGTCGGGGTTCCGTCGTGAGCTCGTGGCTGGTGGATCTCACCGCCGCGGCATTCGCGAAATCGCCCACTCTCGAGAACTTCTCGGGTCAGGTCTCCGACTCCGGGGAAGGACGCTGGACCGTGATGGCCGCCATTGACGAATCGGTGCCCGCGCCGGTGATTACGGCTTCCCTCTACGAGCGTTACGAGTCGCGCGGTGAAGGTAATTTCGCCGCACGAGTTCTCTCGGCCATGCGCGCCGAGTTCGGCGGTCACGCCGAGAAGTCGGCGTAGTGGACCACGAACTGGTGTCGGTTGCGACGCCCGCGGACGCCGCGCACGCCGCGGCGCAGTTCATGATCGACGCCGCCGCCACGCCCGCGATCGACGGCCACTTTGCCGTCGCCGTCAGTGGGGGGCGCACGCCGCGTCTTATGTTCGACGACATCGTGGCGACGGATGACGACCTGTCGATGTGGGACGTGTGGCAAGTCGATGAGCGGGTCGCGCCGGAAGGGGACGCCGCGCGCAATCTTCTCGACGTCACGACCACTCTCGCGACGCGTGGTGCACAGATTCACGCGCTGCCCGTGGGGGAAGCTGATCTCGAGCAGGCGTGCGCACTCTACGCCGCGTCCTTGCCGACAACCTTCGACCTCATTCATTTGGGACTCGGGACCGATGGCCACACCGCGTCATTGGTGCCCGGTGACGCGGTGCTCAACGCCACGCAGCCCGTGGCCGTGACGTCGTTCTACCAGGGCCACCGTCGGCTGACCTTCACCTATGCGACCTTGGCGCGCGCTCGCGTTCTCCTCTGGCTGGTGACGGGGGCGGAGAAAGCGAACGCCCTCGCTCGGCTCCTCACCGGAGACGACGACATTCCCGCGGGACGAGTGAGTGCGGCGCGCAGCGTGATTGTGGCGGATCATGCGGCGTTGGAAGGTTGAAGAATCGTGACCGGTAGCGTGAGAAGTGACCTTCGCGTGACAGCGAGAAAGGGGTAACCCGTGGCCCGCGCGGCAGAGAGTGGCCTCCAGCGACCGGACGATCACATCATTGTGCTCTTTGGTTCCACCGGGGACTTGGCGAAGCGCAAGTTGATTCCCGGGTTGTTCCGACTCGCTAAGGCGGGTCTCATGCCCCGCCAATTCCGCATCATCGGCACGGCTCCCCCGTTCTTTGCGAAGACCACGGACGAGTTCAGGGCCTTCGCCCGTGCGTCCGTCGAGACGTTTGGTCAGGGAACCATCGACGAGAAGGAGTGGGAGGACTTCGCCGCGAAGATCTCTTTCGCGCCCGCGGAACTCGGGGACGAGGACGCGCTCCGCGCGGAGGTTGCTCGCGCTCGGTCCGAGATTGGCACCGGCGTGCGCTTGCTGCACCACTTGGCGGTGCCGCCGCACGCGTTCGGCTCCATGGTCGAACTTCTTGGAGTCGCGGAACTCGTGAACAACGCACGCGTTGTCTGTGAGAAGCCTTTTGGAACCGACCTCCATTCCGCCCAGGAGTTGAATCGTCAACTGCGGAGCCACTTCGACGAATCTCAGATCTTTCGCATCGACCACTTCCTCGGCAAGGAGAGCGTCGACAACGTTCTAGCTCTTCGTTTCGCGAACGGTCTCTTCGAGCCCATCTGGAATCGCGACAATGTCAGCTACATCCAAATTGACGTCCCCGAGAAGATCAGTATCGAAGGTCGGGCCGCCTTCTTCGAAGAGACCGGGGCCTTCCGTGACATGGTGGTCACCCACCTCTTTCAGGTGCTCGGCGTGGTCGCCATGGAACCGCCCGTGTCGCTCGACGCCAAGCCGCTGCGCGACGAGATGGTGAAGGTCTTTGAGTCGATGAACCCGATTGACGTCGGTCAAGTCGTGCGGGGCCAATACGAGGGATATCTCGACGAACCGGGTGTTTCGCCTTACTCTCAGGCCGAGACGTTCGTGGCCCTGCAATGTGAAGTCGACAATTGGCGCTGGAAAGGCGTGCCCTTCTTTTTGCGCACCGGCAAGTGCATGGCGGAAAGCCGTCAGGTCATCACCATTGGTTTCCGTGAGCCAGTGATGCGCATCTTCCCCGGCGACATGGGAGTGCGTGGCCGACGTGGCAACAAGCTGGTCATCGACTTCGCCGACCCCGGCTCCATTGACCTGCACTTCTTCGCCAAATTGCCCGGGCCGCAGATGCGTCTCGGCAACGCGCAGATGAGCTTCAGTTACGAGGACTCGTTCTCCTCGAGTCACAACCTCCAGGGCTATGAGCAATTGATCCTGAACGCCATGATCGGGAACCAGGCCCTCTTCACTCGCTCTGACGGCATCGAACGATTGTGGGAAATCTCTCAGCCCCTGCTCTCGGCGCCACCGCCGGTCGAAATCTACGAGCGAGGTTCGTGGGGGCCGGAAACGGTCGACGAACTCGTGTCACCCTTCCACTGGTTCCTGCCGGAGTAGAACGTCGGTTGGTTGCACGTCGCGACGGGAGGTCACCGTCGCACGGGACGCGGGTGTTAGTTGATGGACAGCACGTCGACGACGAAGACCAGCGTGTCATTGGCGGCGATGCCCGCCCCGGGCGACTGGTCGCCGTAGCCGAGACTCGGCGGGATAATGAGTTCACGTCGACCGCCGACGCGCATGCCGAGAACGCCTTCGTCCCAACCGGGAATGACCTGTCCTTGACCGAGGTTGAAAGAGAAGGGCTGACTCGTCCACGAGGACTGCACGACGCCGTGCGTGGAGTAGGTGGCGAGCACGTACTCCACGTTGACCGAGTTGTTGGCTTTCGCGGCCTTACCGGTGCCGACAATGAGGTCGGCGCACTGGAGTGCACTGGGCGCCGGAGAGTTGGGAACCGTGACCGTCGGCGCGACGCCCGGGGTGCCCTTCGGCGAGCGGTCCTTCACCGGGATCACGTCGATGGCCGTGCCGCCGGTGTAACACGTACCGCCGCTGGCTTGAGCAGTCGTCGTTGATGTTGTGGAGGATGTCGTAGTGGGCGAGGAACCTCCGCCACAACCCGCGAGAAGAAGACCAACGGAGAGAACAGATACGGCGACAAATACGGGGCGACGGGACATATGCAAAGACTACAGAAGCGGTATGGAATCGACGACTTTTTCTTATCGCGCAACGAACGGATGCCCCGGGAGATTCAAGGTGGCCCGCTTAAGAACCACGTGGCTCAGCGCCCGACAATCATTGCTCTCCGTGTTGATCTCTTCACTCAATGCAGACGTCAGGACAGTGAGACTCTCTAAATAGTGGGACGCACGAGGACTGAGCGCCGCCACACCGTCCCCGGCCACCGCGACAACTGCGACCGACACCGAGACTCCCGCCTCGTAATTATCACATTTAGGGAAGGCGCGGCTCGCTGCCACACCGGTTCCGAACGACGTTCACGTCGCGCACACTCAGGACTAGCATCTCGCGAAACTACGTCAACACCGTGCGCTCACCACGAAGGGAACATCATGAAAAGGTCACACACCGTCCGTCGTCTTCTGACGCGCACACTCGCCTCCGGCATCCTGGTCGCTTCTGGACTGTCCGCCGTGCTGGCTCCGGCGTCAAGCGCCGGCACGATTTCTGTTCCTTCACTCACCCTGTTGCCCGCCAACGCCGCCGCGAACCCCGAGGCGAATCTCGTAACGATGTCGTGCCTCGATGCGACGTGCGTCTCGATTGGTTCTTACGTGGACACGAATTCGATCACACAGCCGTACGCCGTAGTGACCGTCGGTGGAGCCGTTCTCACTTCAGAGGAGATCCCATCCCCCGTCAACGCCACCATCTCGAACGCCACGCCGGTCACGGCGTCCGCTATTTCGTGCACCACCGGAATCTCGTGTTACATCGTCGGCAGTTACACGACTAACGGGCACCTCCGACCCTTCATCACCATCCTCACCATTGCAACATCGAACGGCAGCCCCACGATCACAAATTCGATTGTGGGCGGTATACAGCTGCCCAGCAACTACTCCACAAGTCCCTCGGCGCATAGCAGCGTGCTGGCCGTGCACTGCACGACACCTACGAACTGTCTCTTCGTGGGTCAATACGACACCGCGACCAGTAGCCGAATCTTCGCCATCGTGTGGAACGGAAGGCTGTGGGAGACGCCGCAGGTCGTTCCCGGCCCCGCGAATGCCCTCGACGCGGGCATCTGGGTGCCTTCTTCAGTGTCGTGTTGGAATGCGACCGACTGCCAAATCTTCGGCGAATACCGCGTCACGGGAAGTTCCCTGGAAGTCCCCGTGGCTGTGCCCTTCCTCAACTCCGTCATCGGGGCCCCCATCGTTCTTCCGCTACCGAGCGACGCGACGACGAACGGCAACGTGAGCGCCATTCGACGTCTCTCGTCCACGTGCTTTTCGGCGACGTCCTGTCTGCTCGTGGGCAGCTACCTCAACAACCGCGCCCCATCGGCATTCACCGAAACATTTGTCGACACTCTCGTGGGAACCACGTGGACGTCCGCCATGGTGCCGCTCGGCCCGAATTCGGCGAACGCGGTGAGTCAAACACCCTCGTCGCTGTCGTGCGTGAGTCCAACTCTGTGTGTACTCGCGGGTTCGTACATGACGACGACCGGACTGATGCCAGCATTTTGGGTCAACAGCAAGGGTGTGTGGAGCAGTCCAGACATTCTGCCGGTCGCGCACGACCAGTTGACGTTGTACCCGACAGTGAACGCCGCGTCCTGTTCGGCGTCGCTCGAGTGTACGTACGCCGGATCCGTCAGCACGCAAACTTCAGTGCAGGCGGCGATGGTCGGACAGTACGACGTCACCTTGCCCTCGGGAGTGACGACACTCACCGCTTCGCAAACGTCCGCGAGCAGTGCCACCATCAGTTGGCATCCGCCCGTGGTTGTGGGCACGGGCATTGCTGCGTACACGGTGACGCGAACGGGAACCCAGGGGACCATGTGTGTCACGGTCACGACCACCTGTACGGACGTCTCGATTACGGGCGGGACGACCTACACCTATACGGTGACGCCAACGAGCAATGACGGTCAAGTGCTCCCAGCGGCTTCAATTACTCTCAGCGTGAAGAGTGCCCCCAAGACGCCCATTCACGTCAGCGTCCTCAGTGGGTCGAAGTCCGTGACTCTGAAGTGGAGCGCCGCCACGTCCGGCGATGCCGCGACGTCTTTTGTCGTGGTGGTCAAGCAGGGCAAGGCCACAAAGACCTACATCGAGGCGAGCAATGCGCGCGCCGCAACGTTCGGTGGACTGACGGCCAAGGTCGCCGTTCACATCACATTGCAGGCCCAGAACGTTGCGGGTACCAGTTCTCCCGTCACGTTGTCGGCTGTCCCGAAGAAGTGAGCAGCACGACTCGCTGCGCGAACTACAAGCCCGTGTTTCCGCCCTGTTCGGAGCGCGAACGCGCCATGGCGTGATATCCGCCGTCCACGTGGAGGAGCTCACCCGTGATGGCGCGAGCGAAATCCGACAACAAGAAACACACCGCGTCGGCGACGGGACTAGCGTCCGTGCTCGACCAGGCCAGCGGTGACGTTGTGTCCCACGCCTCAGTCAGCAGAGAGAAGTTCGGAATCCCGAGGGCCGCCCGCGTACTCAAGGGGCCCGCGGCCACCAAATTCGACCGTATCCCGACGGCGGCGCTTCGGTATCAGCACTCGTCACTGGAACGAGATCGAGTCATTGCTGAGCGACTCAGTGGTCTCAGTGGTCACAACGGCCACACGAATCCCTGAACCACACCGGCGACTTCCATCGCGGGTTTTCGGCCCAAGT
>CAIQPR010000043.1 GCA_903873775.1 uncultured Actinomycetes bacterium | reverse complement strand
CCTTCTGGAGTTGGTTGATGCCCTTGACCTCGCCGTTCCAGCTGTTGGTGGCGAGAACACTAAGTAAGTGGGGCACGCGGATTTGGAAGACCGGGTTGCCCGACAGGTTGCCGATGGTCAACAGCGAGAACGACGCGCCGGTCTCTGTGTTGTAGAGAGCTTCGGCGGCGGCCATCTTCATGGGCTGCTGCTGCTCCATCTGCTTGGCCTGGGTGTCGCCGAGGAAGATGGTGCCCGCTCCCGCGAGCACCGTGACGACAATGGCCACGCGGGCGACTTTGCCGAAGTCGAGCGTCGAATTCCCTCGACGCAGGTGGTACGCGGCAATCGCCAACATGAAGACCGACGCCGTCAAGATGGCGCCGAAGACCACGTGGAAATAGGCCCCGAAGAAGGTGGAGTTCGTCACCACGGCCCAGAAGTTGGTCATGATGGCCTGCTTCTGGCCGTGAACGGTGATGATCTTGTAGCCCACCGGGTGCTGCATCCAGGAGTTCGCCGCGATGATGAACACGGCCGACAAGAAGGTGCCGAGGCTCGCGAGCCAGATACTGGCGAGGTGCACCCGCGGCGACACACGACCGCGTCCGAAGATCCACACGCCGAGGAAGGTCGACTCCATAAAGAAGGCCAGGAGACCCTCAATCGCGAGTGGCGCGCCGAAGATGTTGCCGACGAACACGCTGTAGCGCGACCAGTCCATGCCGAACTGGAATTCTTGGACAATGCCCGTCACTACGCCAATGGCGAAGTTGATCAGGAAGAGTTTCCCGAAGAAGCGCGCCATGCGGTCGTAGGAGTCATCTTTTCTCTTGTACGCGACGGTCTGCAGGATCGCCACGAGGAGACCCAGTCCGATCGTCAGGGGGACGAACAGGAAATGGAACACCGTGGTGATCGCGAATTGCCATCTCGCGAGCGACACGGTGGAGATGCCGGCAATGAAGTGGTTCATGCACTCTAAGGTAGGACGCCCCGAAGAAGCCGCCGTAGGGCAGAAAGTCCCGACTTGCGTGACGACGCGAGGCCGCCGAAGGTCACGCGAACGCTACGAGTGTGGCGCGTCCCCGTGCTCGATGTGTTTTTGTGCGAACAATGCGGCTTCGGTGCGATGTTGGAAGCCGAGCTTGGCGAGGAGATTGGACACGTAGTTCTTCACCGTCTTTTCGGCGAGGAACATCGCTGCGGCGATCTCCTTGTTGGTCATTCCTTCGCTCAGGAGTTCCAGGATGCGACGCTCCTGGGTGGAGAGTGACTCCAGACGATTTTCTTCCATGGTGCGGCGCTGCAATCGCTCGCGCACACGGGCCACGGTGTCGTCATTTAACAAGGTGCCGCCGGCGGCGACGCGCCGAATGGACTCGACGAGATCTGTGCCGCGAATGTCCTTCAACACGTACCCCCGGGCACCGGCGAGGACGGCCGCGTCGAGGGCTTCGTCGTCGGCGAACGAGGTCAACATCAGGCACGCGACGTCGGGCGTGCGCTCGCGCAGTGAGCGGCAAATATCGATGCCGCTGCCGTCGGGGAGACGAACGTCGAGAACGGCCACATCGATCGCTTCAGGGTCGATGACCGCGAGAGCGTCACTCACCGTGCCGGCGTCGCACACCACCTGGAGGTCTTCGTGGCTGTCGAGCAACTCTCGCAGACCTCGGCGGACGATTTCGTGGTCGTCGACCAGAGCAATCCGAATCACGTCACTCCCATCGCCGTGCACTCCACACCACGAGTGTGCCACCGTCCTCACGACGAGAGATGTCAAATGAACCCTCGAGTTCGGCGGCCCGATCGGCCAGGTTCCGTAGTCCTCGACCCGACGTGGACGACGCGTTGAAGCCGACGCCGTCGTCGAGAACGCGCACCGTGAGGGTTCCATCGTGCATCTCGACGCTGACGTCAACACGACTTGCCTGGGCGTGTCGCACTACATTCGTGAGAACTTCCCGCAGGGTCTTGATGACGTGACCCGCGGCCTGCGGTCCCACCATGGTGTCGAGCGGGCCCTCGAAGGTCACGTCGACCGGCAGTTCGAGTCGCGTCGTGACTTCATCAATGATGGACAGCACGCGTGATCGCAAACCCGCGCTCGCGGTGACGCGCTCGTGCGTGATCTCAAAGATCGTCGTCCGAATCTCTCGGATCGTGGCGTCGAGGTCATCAATGGAGGTCGTGACGCGCGTTCGTACCGCGTCGTCCAATGAGGTGCTGAGGACGGACTGCAGAGACAGACCGACGGCGAAGAGTCGTTGAATAACGGTGTCGTGGAGATCACGCGCGAGACGTTCGCGTTCTTCGGTCAGCGTGAACTCGCGCAACTGCGCCCGCAGTCGCGCCTTGTCGACAATGAGGCTGGCCGCGCGACCAAATGCTTCCACCAGCGCTTCGTCCTCGTCGGTGAAGGGCTGACCATCACGTCGATCGCAGAAGTAGAGGTTGCCAAACACTCGACCATCACCGGAGAGAACGGGAACGCCGAGGAAGGTCTTCATGACCGGGTGGTTGGCGGGAAAGCCGCTGGAGTCGGGTTCGTGACCGATATTGGTGCTGCGCCGCGCCGATGCGTCGTGCAGCACCCCACCCAACAGACCGTGTCCCCGGGGCAGGTCGCCGATGCGCTCGCGTTCGTCGGCACTCATGCCGTAGGTGATGAATTGGTGGAGTTCGGTGCCGTCGGGTGAGGAGACGCCGAGAGCACCGTAGCGAGCGTCGACAAGTTCACTAGCGACAGAGACCACGGAACGAAGAAGAACAGACAGGTCGAGCTCGCTCTCGATCAGGAGCATCGCCTCGATGAGTGCGTGGAGGCGTTCGGGATCCGAGACGCGACGAAACGGCACGTTCGTAGCCTCTCACAGTCAAACCCCAAGCGTTTAGATGCCCGGAAAGGTCCAGCGCACACTCTCTCCCGAGACAATGGTGAGGGGAATAGCGATGAGCGTCGCGCCACGCTCCAGCGCGGGGGAGAGGCGCGAAGATTCACCGGCGAGCGTCAGCACGTCGCCGGTTGTCGGTAGATGGGCCACGCCCGTGGCCTGCACCGACCAGGTGACGCCGTGGTCGTCAGTGCCATCCACTTGGACGGCGAGGACGTCACCGCGACGGGCGGCGTCGATCACCGCATCTTCATCGGAGGCGATGAGGACGTGGTGCGACATGACGTGAATAAAGACCGGAAGAGCGGCTGGCATGCATCGGACCGAAATCAGAACGCGCGCCAACGCGGCCAGCTCCAAGCGGGAGCGGCACTGCTCGTCGGCCAAGACTTCTCGGTCGAAAGGTCCCCGGTGCTCTACAACCATTGGTCTCAGCATGACCCGAGAACCCCTCAGTAGGGGTAGGGCCGTTGGTCCCAATCTGGCCAGAAGCGCCGACTCTACAGTCGTCCCGCCGCCGTCAGGCTCCGGAGGAACTGCTGCGTGCGGGGATCCTGCGGTGCCGTGAAGATCTGGGCTGGCGTGCCCATTTCGGCAATTTCTCCGTCGGCGAGAAAGCACACTTTGGTGGACACGTCACGGGCGAAGTTCATCTCGTGGGTGGCGAGCAGCATCGTCATGCCGCCCTGGGCCAATTCACGCACCACGTCGAGCACCTCGGCGACGAGCTCGGGATCAAGGGCACTCGTAATTTCATCGAGCAGTAGGAGCTCTGGTTCCATCGCAATGGCCCGCACAATCGCGACGCGTTGTTGCTGGCCACCGGATAAACGGTCCGGATACTCCGCCGCTTTGTCTTTGAGTCCGAAGCGCGACAGCAGATCCATCGCCTTCTCCTCAGCCACTTTGCGGTCGACCTGTAGCGCCTTGGTGGGACCCAAAGTCACGTTGTCCAACACGTTCTTGTGAGGGAACAAATTGAAGGCTTGAAACACGATGCCGACGTGACGTCGCACAAGTTCACCGCGTACGTCGGGATCAGCGAGATCTTGGCCAAAGAGCGAGATGCGGCCCCCGTCGATGCGCTCAAGAAGATTGAGACAGCGCAGCAGCGTCGACTTTCCGGATCCGGACGCGCCGATCAACGACACGACGTCGTGGGGGGCGACGTGCAGAGTGACGGACCGAAGAACTTCACGTTCCCCGAATCTCTTGATGACGTCGTGTGCGTCCACGACGAGCGGCTGGGGACACACCTCAGAAGAGGTGTTGGTCAGGTCGTCGGACGTGGGCGGCGTGGTGCTGTCACTCATGGCTGCAGCACCGTAGCCATAGATTCCGCCGAGGCGCGCGCGGACCAACGACGCCGAGGGGTCACCGGACTACCCGAGAGGCGCGTCCGTAGGTCCCTCGCCAGGACGGCGTCGGCAATTCTCGTGAGAGGAACGCACATCACGAGGAAGAACAGTCCCGCAATGATGAAGGGTGTGTCGCGGAACCAGATGCTCTGGTCGATGTGCGCTTGACTCATGATCTCCACGACACCTGATCCCACCGAGATGATCGCCGTGTCTTTCTGCAAGGACACGAAGTCATTAATGAGAGGAGCGACCACGACGCGCACCGCTTGGGGCACCGTTACATTGCGCAGCAATTGACTTTCGGTGAGACCGATGGCGCGACCAGCCAGCAACTGCGCATTCGGGACGGACATCACACCAGCTCGGTACACCTCGGAGACGTAGGCGGTGTAACAGAAAACGAGACAGATGATGCCGTATTGGAAGTAGGTCATGGTGGACAGCACGGGAATGGACGTCAGTGGCAATCCGAAATAGACCGCGTAGACGACAAGGATGAGCGGGAGTCCACGAGCGACGTCGACGTACATGATCGCAATGATGCGAGGACCCGTCATCAGCGGAGACTTCGAGAGGCGGACCAACGCGACACCCAGAGCCAGAACCAAGATGATCGGCTCCGCGACGAGGAAGAGCTCGATGTTCTTCAGCAGCGCGCCCCAAATAGGCGCAATGTTCTTGCCGGCGTTGCCGAAGATTGTTTCGCGCAGCTCGGTGGGGTCAAGGAACGTCTGCTGAAACGTCTTGGCTCCCGGCGCGAACAGGAACGTCAGGACCAGGGCGATCGCAATCAGCGCCACTGAGGCGAGAGATATGAGGCGCGGTGCACGCTGCGCGTTGCGCCACAGCGCGGAACGCCGCTTCGTCAGTGTTCTCGTTGACGCGTCCTTCGTTGCCGATGTTGGCGTGTCGGTGTGGGGCGACGTCACCATCCAACCTTACGGTTGGATGGTGGGGACCTTGTTGTAGATGCCCAGCCACTTCTTGTTTAACGCGGCCAAGGTGCCGTTGCTCGTCAGCGTCGACAACGCGTCATTCACGCAACCCACCAGCGGGTTGTTCTTCGTGAAGAGCATGCCGTAGTACTCGCCGTCGCTCGGGAACTGCCCCACCTGCACACCGTTGTTGTGAGGAATCTCACCGCTGCCCGGCGACGCCATGTACTGGCCGTCCGGCGTGTCGATGACGAGCGCCTGGATCTGCTTCGCCACGAGTGCGCTCACCGCGTCGGCCAGCGTGTCGTAGACGTGTGGCGCGTTAGTCGGCTTGATGTAGTTGTTGATGTAGGCGAGGCCCGTCGTGCCCAACTGGTCACCGTAGATGTAGGTCTTCAGTTCGGCGGGCGTGTGCTTCTTGATGATCGGCGATCCCTTGAGGGCGATAATCGACTGCGTCACGTCGTAGTAACTATTCGAGAACGACACAACCTGCGCGCGGTCGCTGGTGTAAGAGATTTCGTTGACGTCGAAGTCAAAGGCCTTTGCGCCCGGCTGGTAGGAGTTGTCGAAGTGTTCGACGGTCCACTTGACGTTCTTGGCGGAAAAACCAAGCTGGGACGCGACGGCGTAGGCCACCGCGGACTCGTATCCCTGACCATTCGAGGGCTTGTTATTGACAAACCACGGGGTGTACGCCGGGCTGTCGGTCGCGATCGTCAATTGACCGGACTTGTAGAGCGAGGACTTGTTCGCCGCGAGGCACTGCTGAGCCGTCGTCGTGGACGACGCCGAGGCGGTGGCGCTCCCGAAGGATTCGAGGGCCACTGGCGACAGGGCGAGGGCGAGGGCCAAGGTGGCGGAAACTACAACGGGCGTACGCATGACATCTCCCAGAAGATTTCAGTGTCTATGTGATCGAGGTCCGATCGGCTCAAACCCTACCAGTGTGGTCGGGATTACTTCACGTCGGCTGCGTTACAACTCGGTGTCGTCGAGCGCGCGTCGCAGGGACCACGCGGACTGGCACCCGAGGACCACTTGCTCGTTCGGGGTGATGAGAAAAATGGCCACCTGATCGAAGGCACGAGCATTCGCGGTCGCGACGTCCCGGTCCAGTCCCCACACGGCCCAACTGTCTTCGGCGTACGAGGAGGCCGGATCGGCCCCTCGGGCGGGAAGAGCTTTCCCACCAGCGGCACCTATTTCCTCCCGAAGTTTCGCATTCCGATTCCTGTTCGTGGCATCCGAAAAGCGCTCGGAGCCCGGATTCCACGCGGTCACCACGTAGAAATCTCCGTACTCACGGGCGACAGCACCAATGCGTCGGGTCCATTCGCCGTCCATCTCAACAGAGACCAACGCCGCGAGATAGGTCGCCCCAAAAACGTCGGCGTCGAAATCAGACGAATTGCTCACGCTCCATTGTCGCTGATCTGGCGGACGGTGCCCCCGGTGGCACCCGATGACTCTTTCCCGCGATTCTCCGGTAATGTCGCTAGGCCGCGACCGGGATTTCGGTGCTATCGCGGGTTCTCAGTGAGCTCGCAGGTCACCGCGAATCGGGTGGCGGAGAAGGGCGCGAGGGCGCCCTTTTGCGTTCTGCGAAATTTTCGGTAGAATGTTCAGCCGGTCTCTTAGGTACACCCTCAGAGACCACCCGCGCTACGACCGAGGGGTCTGGCACGTGCTGTACCGCAACAAGGAGAAAGAACCTGAGTAAGCCGAAAGAAGATGCATTCACCGTTGAGGGCACGGTCGTCGAACCGCTGCCCAACGCGATGTTTCGCGTCGAATTGGAAAACGGGTACACCGTCCTCGCAGTGAGTTCCGGAAAGATGCGTATGCACCGCATCCGGATTCTCCCGGGGGACAAGGTCCAAGTGGAGATCACGCCGTATGACATGCAGCGTGGTCGCATCACCTACCGGTACAAGTAGTCCTCGGTACAGGTTCACGAGAGTCGAGAAAGAAACAACTGATGAAGGTTCGAGCCAGCGTCAAGCCGATGTGCGAGAAGTGCAAGGTCATCCGCCGAGAGGGTCACGTCCGCGTGATTTGTGAGAACCCGCGTCACAAGCAGCGCCAGGGCTAGGAGAGGAACGAGATGGCCCGTATTGCCGGAGTCGACATCCCGCGCGAAAAGCGCACGGTGATTTCGCTCACTTACATTTTTGGAATTGGTCCGACCACCGCCCAGCAGATCTGCGAGGCGACCGGGATCGACGAGTCCACGCGCGTGCGTGACCTCACGGAAGCTGATGTCAACAAGCTCCGTGCGTGGATTGACCAGAACCTCACCGTTGAGGGTGACCTCCGCCGTGACGTCGCTCAGGACATCAAGCGCAAGATGGAGATCAACTGCCTGCAGGGGATCCGTCACCGCAAGGGTCTGCCCGTTCGCGGACAGCGCACCCGTACCAACGCCCGCACCCGCAAGGGACCGAAGCGCACCGTCGCCGGTAAGAAGAAGGTGAAGAAGTAATGGCGAAGCCGTCGGCCACTCGCAAGCCTCGTCGTAAGGAACGCAAGAACGTTGCGTTCGGCGTTGCTCACATCAAGAGCTCATTCAACAACACGATCGTGTCCATCACTGACCCCGAGGGCAATGTCCTTTCGTGGGCCAGCTCCGGCAACGTCGGCTTCAAGGGTTCGCGCAAGTCGACCCCGTACGCCGCACAGCTCGCCGCGGAGAAGTGCGCCCGCGCAGCGATGGAGCACGGCGTCAAGAAGGTGGACGTGCTGGTGCGCGGTCCCGGTTCCGGTCGAGAGACGGCGATTCGTTCCATCGCCGCCGCCGGTATCGAGGTCGTCAAGATCCAGGACGTCACCCCGATCCCCCACAACGGCTGCCGCCCCAAGAAGCGTCGTCGAGGCTAAGGAAAGTTATGGCTCGTTACACCGGACCCGTTTGCCGACTCTGTCGTCGTGAGCGCACGAAGCTCTTCTTGAAGGGTGAGCGCTGCTTCTCAACGAAGTGCCCCGTCTCTGAAAACTCCGACCGTCAGACCCGTGCGTACCCGCCGGGCATGCACGGCAACAGCCGTCAGCGTCAGGGCTCGGAGTACCTGACCCAGTTGCGTGAGAAGCAGAAGGCTCGTCGTATCTACGGCTTGCTCGAAAAGCAGTTCCGCAACCTCTACGAAGAGGCCAGCCGCCGCCCCGGTATCACCGGTACCACGTTGCTGCAGTTCCTCGAACTTCGTTTGGACAACGTCGCCTACCGCGCGGGTTGGGGTGCCAGCCGCGCCCAGGCTCGTCAGTTCGTGCTGCACGGTCACGTGACCGTGAACGGCCGTCGCGTCACCATTCCGAGCTTCCGCTGCCGCCCCGGCGACGTCGTGGAACTGAAGAACGCCACGCGTGAGAACTTCAACGTGGTGCGCAACCGTGACGTGCTCGACCGCACCGTCCCGGGCTGGCTCGAAGCGGGCGACAACGGTTTCAACGTGACCGTGCGCGTCGTTCCTGTCCGCGAACAGATCGACGAGTCGATCCACGAGCAGCTCATCGTCGAGCTGTACTCGAAGTAATCCGTCCCACCACCCGCCACATACGCAAGGAGTCCCAATGCTCATCATCCAGCGCCCCACTGTTGAGGCCATCGGCGAAGAGCAGAACAACCGTCAGGCATTCGCCATCGGACCGCTCGACCCCGGCTTCGGCCACACGATCGGTAATTCGCTTCGCCGCACTCTGCTCAGTTCCATTCCCGGCGCCGCGGCGACCAAGGTCAAGTTCGACGCTGTCCTGCACGAGTTTGGTGTCATCGAGGGTGTCAAGGAAGATGTCCAGGACATCTGCTTGAACCTGAAGGACCTGCTCCTTAAGGTCGAGAGCAATGAGCCCGTGACCCTTCGTCTCGAGAAGACCGGTGAGGGCGCCGTGACGGCGGCCGACCTGTCGACGACGGCGGACGTGGAAATTCTGAACCCGACCCTGCACCTCGCCTACCTGACGAGCGCCAAGGCGTCCCTCGCGTTCGACCTCACCGTCGAGCGTGGCAAGGGCTACGTCGGCGCCGAGGGCAACAAGGCGGGTTCGACCATCGGTGTGATTCCGCTGGACGCCATCTTCTCGCCCGTGCGTCGCGTGACGTTCGAAATCGAGCCCGTGCGCGTCGAGCAGTCCAAGGACTTCGACCGCCTGATCATTGACGTGGAAACCGACGGTTCGATCTCGCCGCGTGAGGCCCTCGCCTCCGCCGGTAAGACCCTCGGCACTCTCGTGGGACTCATCGCGAGTTTCGACGAGGAAGCCCCGTCGCTCGAGCTGGGTGACGTCGGAACTGCGGTCGCCGCGGCCAGCGAGCTCGACATTCGTATCGAAGAGCTGGGCCTGACCGAGCGCTCGCGCAACTGCTTGAAGCGTGCCGGCATCAACACGGTCGCGCAGCTGGTCAACTGCACTGAGCGCGACCTCACGTCGATCACCAACTTTGGCGCCACCTCCCTCAAGGACGTTCAGGAACGCCTTGACGAGCGTGGCCTCTCGCTGCGGACGGAGGACTAAGACATGCGAGCAACTCCCAAGCGCGGCCGCCGATTCGGTGGTGACTCCGCGCACCAGAAGGCCATGATGGGCAACCTCGTCGCGTCATTGATCGCGGCCGAGGGCATCGTGACCACTGAAGCCAAGGCCAAGGCCCTGCGCCCGGTCGTCGAGAAGTGCGTGACCGCAGCGAAGAACTCGCCCGAGGGTTCGGTGCACGCGCAGCGTCGCGTCGTCGCCTTCATTCGCGACAAGGACATGACCCACAAGCTGTTCACGGAGATTGCCCCGCGTTACGCGGAGCGTCCGGGTGGTTACACCCGCATCCTGAAGCTGGGTCCGCGTCCGGGCGACAACGCCCCGATGGCGCGCATTGAGTTCGTTTGATCCGCTAAATATCTCCCGTCGCCGCTGGCGACTGGATATTGCGTACGACGGAACGTCCTTTCGGGGTTTCGCTGACCAACCTGGCTTTGACACGGTGGTGGGCGCCCTGCGGGACGCGATGTCGCGCACGGCTCGTGTGACCTACCCCCTCGAGATTGTCGGGGCCGGCCGCACGGACGCCGGTGTACACGCCTTCGGTCAAGTAATTCACGTCGATCTGCCCGATCCCGTCTACGAAGGGGATCGGGGGTCCGACGCCGAGCGACTCGTGCGCTCCCTCAACCACCAGTTGGCTGGGCGCATCGTGATCACGAGGGCCACGCCCGTCAGCGATGACTTTCACGCCCGATTCTCGGCCACGTGGCGCTCGTATCGCTACTTGGTCGTCGAATCTCCCCATCCGGCCCTGACGCTCACCTCGCTGTCCGCCTGGACGGTGCCCGGACCACTGGATCTCGACGCCATGAACGCCGCCGCCGACGTCATTCTCGGCAATCACGATTTTCGCTCGTTCTGCCGTCGTCCCGCCGGGGCCCCAGGGGGTGAGCCCCTGCGCCGCACGGTTCTCGCGGCCGCCTGGCGTCGTTTGGACGACGAGTGGGGGATCACCATCGATCAGTCCCCGGTTCTTCGCTTCGACATTCGCGCCAACGCGTTTTGCCACCAAATGGTGCGGAGTTTGACCTCCGCGATGGTCGCGGTGGGACGCGGAAAACTCGACGTTCGCGAGGTTGTGGACCGACTAGAGAACCCCGATCGGACGGGCCTGCCGTCCCCGGCGCCCGCCGGAGGGCTTAGTCTTATCGGGGTCGGATATCCCGAACTTGCCGGAGGGGCCTCCGGTTTTGTATCGTAGAGAGTCCCTTGGTGGCGCCGGTTGGCGCCGCGTTCAAGATCGCTGAAGGAAGAACTGTGCGTACGTACTCACCGAAGGCCGCGGAGATCACGCGGACCTGGCACGTCATTGACGCCGAGGGTCTTATCCTCGGTCGTTTGTCCACCGTCGCGGCAAGCTTGCTGCGTGGCAAGCACCGCACGTACTTCGCGCCGCACCTCGACACGGGTGACTTCGTGATCATCGTGAACGCCGACAAGATCGTGACCTCGTCGAACAAGGCCGACCAGAAGTTCGCCTACCGCCACTCCGGGTACCCGGGTGGTCTGCGTCAGACGAGTTGGAAGGACTTGCTCGCCAACGACCCGGAGAAGCTCGTCTTTGATTCCATCAAGGGCATGGTGCCGAAGAATCGTCTCGGCCGTGCGCAGATGGACAAGCTCTTCGTGTACGCGGGTCCTGAGCACCCGCACGCTGCGCAGCAGCCTGTGAAGTTCGACACCTCGGCGATTCGTCGCGGTTAATAGGAGACATTGTGACTGCACCCCTCACCCAGACCACCGGACGACGCAAGGAAGCGGTTGCGCGGGTTCGTCTTCGCCCCGGCACCGGCACCATCACGATCAATGGTCGCGCGTTCGACAACTACTTCACTTCGGCGACGCACCGTCAGCTCGTGAGCGAGCCCCTGCGTCTCACCGACACCGAGGTCACCTACGACATCGACGCCACGCTCGAGGGCGGCGGCGTCGCGGGTCAGGCGGGGGCTCTGCGTCTCGGGATCGCGCGCTCGCTCATCGAGCTCGACGAGAACTTGCGCCCCGCGCTCAAGAAGGCCGGCCTCCTGACGCGTGACGCGCGAGCGAAGGAGACCAAGAAGTACGGTCTCAAGAAGGCTCGCAAGGCTCCGCAGTACTCGAAGCGTTAGTCGCCATGGCCGTGCACTTCGGCACGGACGGGATTCGCGGTCGCGCCGACGACGAGATCACGCCAGCCGTGGCGTATCGACTCGGTGTGGCGGTGGCGCGCGTCTTTGGCGCACAGCCCGTCATCATTGGCTATGACACTCGCGCCTCCTCGCCAGCTCTCGCCGCCGCGGCGGCCGCGGGGGCCAGTGACGCGGGTGCGCCCGTCACCAATCTGGGGGTCGTGACGACGCCCGGCGTCGCCGTGGTGTGTGAAGAACGACGCAGCGTGGGCATCGTGGTCTCTGCGAGTCACAACCCCTACTACGACAACGGGCTCAAGGTTCTCGGTGTCGGTGGCGGGAAGCTCGACTACCCGACCGAACAAGCACTCGAGGCGGCGCTCGCGGCGGTCGAGGACGGGCCGGAGAATTTCGAGTCTCTTCCCATCGACGACACGGCCATTGCCCAGTACATCGATCGTCTCGTGGCCGCCGTGCCCGCCGGCTCTCTCAACGGACTGCGCATCGTGTTGGACTGCGCCAACGGGGCGGCCAGTGACATTGCGCCCGCGGTCTTTCGTCGTCTCGGCGCCGACGTCGACGTTCTCTCCGCGTCACCCGACGGCACCAATATCAATCTGAACTGTGGTTCCACGCACCCCGAGCGGCTGCAGGAGCGCGTGCGCCACAGTGGGGCCGACCTCGGACTCGCCTTTGACGGCGACGCGGATCGTCTTGTTGCGGTGGACGATCACGGAGTGGTGCGTGACGGTGACGACCTGATGGTGCTCTTCGCCCTCGATCGTCATGATCGTGGCGTTCTCGGCGGCGCCCTGGTGGTGACGTCGATGTCCAATCTCGGCCTGCGACGGGCGATGCGCAATGCGCGTATTTCTGTCATTGAAACTGACGTCGGCGACCGCAACGTACTCCTCGCGCTCGAAGAGAACGGACTCTTCTTCGGGGGTGAACAATCGGGTCACCTCATCTTCCGCGACCTCGAGCCGACCGGCGACGGGACGCTGAGTGGCCTTCTGCTCTGCGAACTCGTGGCGCGCACAGGACGGCTGAGTCAACTGGCCGACGACGCCTGGCGACGCTTACCGCAACAGTTGCTCAATGTTCCCGCGGAGAATTTCGACACCGCTGTCGTTGACGAAGTATTCGCGCAGCACCTCGACACTTTTGGTGTCGCGGGCGACGACGTGCGTTTGCTGGTGCGTCCCTCGGGCACCGAGCCCGTCGTGCGGATCATGGTGGAAGCGAGCGACGGATCCTTCGTGGACGCGTTTATCGACGCGGTTGCGGCCCGTCTGACGCCTCGCGGCTGACCTGTTTCGACCTCCCCCTCTAGACTGTCGATATGTGCGGCATCATCGGTGTCGTCGGTTCAACCGACGCGCTGCCCATTCTTCTTGAGGGTCTTGAACGTCTCGAATATCGGGGCTACGACTCCGCCGGCGTCGCTTTGCACACGGCGGACGGCACGTGGCGTGCGCGCACCGCGTCGGGAACCGAGTCGGTGACCGCGCTGGTTGCGCAGTGCGCGTCTGCGCCACCCAAAACCGCGTCCGGCATTGGGCACACCCGCTGGGCCACCCACGGCGCCCCGGGAGAACACAATGCCCACCCCCACGTCGACTGTTCCGGCGACGTAGCGCTCATCCACAACGGGATCATTGAGAACCACCACGAGCTCGCTGCGCAGCTCACCGCTCGCGGTCACGTGTTCACGTCCGTCACCGACACCGAGGTCCTGGCGCACCGCATCGAGGAATTCTTGCGCGACGGCCTCGACCTCGAAGCGGCGGTTCGTGCCACGTTGAACGAGGTGCGCGGGGCGTTTGCTATCGCGGTCATTCGGGCGAGTGAGCCCGACGTCATCGTCGCCGCACGTCGCGTGTCACCGCTCATCATTGGCACCGCGGAGGGCCAGACCTTTCTCGCCAGTGACGTGCCGGCCATCTTGGACCGTGCGGATCGCTTTTTTGTCGTCGACGATGACCAGATCTGCGTGCTCACGCCATCGGGCTATCGCGCCACGGATTTGAGCGGCGCGCCGACGGAACTCACCGAACTCGTTGTCGACTGGGACTTGGAAGCCGCGCAGAAGGGTGGCTACGACTCCTTCATGATCAAGGAGATGCACGAGCAGCCCGACGCCATTCGTGCGACGCTGCTCGACCGGGTCCACCAGGGCAACATCGTCTTTGACGAACTACGCATCACCGACGAGCAGTTGCGCCAGGTGGACAAGGTGACCTTGGTGGCGTGTGGTTCGAGTTATCACACCGCCATGGTCGCGAAGTACGCCATCGAGCAGTGGGCCCGCGTCTCGGTCGAGGTCGACATCGCGAGCGAATTCCGCTACCGCAATCCTGTCGTGGACAGCACGTCGCTCGTGATCGGCGTATCCCAGAGTGGTGAGACCATTGACACGATCACGGCACTGCGCGAAGCCAAGTCGCGCGGGGCGATGGTGGTCGCGGTGTCCAACATTGTCGATTCGTCGATGGCGCGAGAGGCGGACGCAGTTCTCTACACACGCGCCGGACTCGAAATCTGCGTGGTGGCGACCAAGACCGTTCTGGCGCAGATCGTGGCCCTGGAGATGTTGGCGCTGCGTCTCGCACAATTGCGAGGCACGTTGAGCCCGTCGCGCATCGAGGAACTTCTCGGTCGACTCCACGAAATTCCGGTGCTGGTAGAGAAAACTCTCGCTTCGGACGACGCCGTCGCGGTCGTCGTGGATCAGGTGAAGGACACGCACGACTTTTTCTTCCTCGGTCGCAATGTCGGCTACCCGACGGCGCTCGAGGGCGCGTTGAAGCTGAAAGAGATCACCTACGTGCACGCCGAGGGTTATCCCGCTGGCGAACTGAAGCACGGACCCCTGGCGCTGATTGAGCCGGGCGTGGTCGTCATCGCGATGATTACCAATGACGAGCTCAAAGAGAAGCTGTTCGCGAATTTGGCCGAGGTGAAGTCACGTGGCGCCACGGTCATTGCCGTGGCCCACGAGAACGATGCCGACGTCGCCGCGGTCGCCGATTTTGTGCTGTGGGTGCCGGCCACGGAGAGTCTCTTGTCGCCGCTCGTCGATATGGTCGCCCTGCAACAGTTCGCCTATCACCTGGCCCATGCGCGCGGTCTCAACGTAGACCGACCTCGGAATCTCGCCAAGACCGTCACCGTCGAATGACCGTGGTCGGCGTCGGGATCGACCTCGTCGACGTGGCCCGATTCTCGACGATTCTCGAGCGCCGTCCGTCCCTCACGCGGCGACTGTTCACCGAACGTGAACAACACGACGCCGCCGGACGCCCTGAACGGCTCGCGGCACGTTTCGCCGCCAAGGAAGCCACTCTGAAAGCGCTCGGGGTGGGACTCGGCGCCGCCAAGTGGCACGACATGGAAGTGCGACGCGATGCGTCGGGTGCTCCGACATTGGTTCTCTCGGGCGCGGCCCGGGACCTCGCGGCGTCGTGTGGTGCCACCACGTGGTCGGTGTCGCTGACCCACACGTCGCTGAGCGCGGGGGCCATCGTGATTGGCGAAGCCTCGTGATTCCTTTGCTCGACGCGGCCGCGATGCGCGCCGCCGATGCGACCGCCGCCGCACGAGTCGGCGAGGCGACTCTCATCACACGCGCGGGATTCGCCGTCGGACTCACCGCCGCCGACATGCTCGGGTCTCTCTACGGTCGACGCGTTGCTGTGGTGGCCGGAACGGGTCACAACGGTGACGACGGGCGCGTGGCGGCCCGGTGGTTGCGAGATCGCGGAGCCAAAGTCGACGTGTTCGACGCCACGGACGCTCCGCGACAGCTGCGCGGATACAACCTCGTCATCGACGCGGCCTACGGCCTCGGTTGCTCCCGTCCGTATTTTTCTCCCGACGTGGACGACCACACTCTCGTGCTCGCGGTGGATCTGCCGAGCGGCGTCAACGCCGACACCGGCGAGGTGCTCGGGCGGCCCATGGTGGCCGACGTCACGCTCGCGCTCGGGGCGTTGAAGCCGAGCCACCTGATTGGACCCGCCACCGAATTCGTTGGCGAGGTCCGATTTGCCGGACTCGACATCGTGGACAGCGCGCCCAGCGGCATCGTCGAGTCCTCGGATCTGGCTCACTTCGTCCGCCAACACCGGGATGATCACAAGTGGCGTCACGCCGTGCTTCTCATCGCGGGCTCACCCACCATGCCCGGGGCCGCGGTCCTCGCCGCGCACGGGGCGCTCGCGACGGGAGCCTCGATGATGCGGGTGTGCGTGCCCGAGGTGAAGACGAGTCGACGCGAGGGTTTTCCCGCCGAGGTCGTGCACCTGGAAGCTGCGGTGAGTGAACTGAGCGACATCACCGTCTCGGTCGCCACGCGACTCCACGCGGTCGTCATTGGTCCCGGTCTCGGTCGTGATCCCGCCATGCGACGCGAGGTGCGTTCTCTGATTGACCGGGCACGCATGCCGGTCGTTCTCGACGCCGATGGTTTGCACGCCGTCGACGTGCCGTGGCTGGCGCAGCGCCAGCACACCGACGCTCCCGTCGTCCTCACGCCCCACGACGGGGAGTACACGGCGCTCTACGGTCGTGTGCCCGGAGAGGACCGCCTGGAGGCCGCGCGCTCCCTCGCGCGTGACACGCACTGCATCGTTCTCCTCAAGGGTCCGACAACGATTGTTGCGAGTCCTACCGGAGACGTCCGCGTCGTCACCGCGGGGACGCCGGCGTTGGCGACGGCCGGCACCGGGGACGTTCTCGCTGGCATGATCGCCGGCGCGATTGCGCGCGGCCACGCGCCACTCACTGCCGCCGCGCTGGCGGCGCACCTGCACGGGCTCGCCGGGGCCCGCGTGAGCGTGTACGGCACCGCCCACGAACTCGTCGGCGGCGTCGCGGAGATTCTGGGAGAGTTGACCCGTGCCAGTTGAGGGAGTGCGTCGACCGGCGTGGGCGGAGATTTCTCGTCACGCGCTACGACACAACATGACCGTGTTGCGCACGGTGCTCGGGTCCTCGGCCGTGTGCGCAGTGGTGAAGGCCAACGGCTACGGCCACGGCGCGGTCCTCGCGGCGCAAACACTGAGTGACGCGGGAGCGGCCGGTTTGGCCGTTGCCATCGTGGACGAGGGCGTGGAACTTCGCGACGCGAATATGACCGATCCCATTCTCCTGCTGGCGGAAACGCCGTCGGACACGGTGCGGGACGCGCTCGAGAATTCGTTGACGTTGACCGTGGGCTCGCTCGAGGGTGCGCACGCGGTCGCCGAGGCGGCGCGACGCCTCGGCGGACGTAATCGCGTGCACCTGAAAGTGGACACCGGCATGCACCGTATGGGCGTCGACCCCCGCGAGGTCGGCGCGGTGCTGGACGTCCTCACCTCCGTGCCCTCGGTGTTTGTGGAAGGGATCTACACGCACTTCGCGTCGGCTGATTCGTCCCTCGCGGAAGACCAGGACTACTGCCGCGAACAATTACGACGTTTTGACGACGCGGTGGCGCTCGCCGCGGCGAGTGGGGTAACGCCCCCCATCATTCACACCGCCAATTCGGCGGCGGCCCTCGGGATTCCGGCGTCCCGTCGCACGATGGCGCGCGTGGGCTTGGCCCTCTACGGCCACCTCCCCGACCCGTCGCTGCAGTCCGTTCTCAGCGAACGGGGACTTTCCTTACGCCCCGCACTGTCGCTGCACGCGCGCGTGACGGCGGTGCGCGAGCTCGACGCGGGGGAGCGTCCGAGTTACGGGCGTCGTCGCCCTCTTCCCGCGCGAGGAACCGTCGCCACGGTGCCCTTCGGATACGCCGACGGATATCCCCGCCGACTCTTTGACGCCGGTGCGGAGGTCCTGATCAACGGACGACGACACCCCCTGGCGGGAACAGTCACCATGGACCAACTGGTCGTCGACTGCGGAGACGCTCCGGTGCGCGTGGGTGATCCGGTCGTTCTTCTGGGCACCCAGGGGTCAGAATCGCTCACCGCCGAAACGTGGGCCCACTGGTCGTCGACGATTACCTGGGAGATTCTCTGCGGGATCGGCGCCCGCGTCCCTCGCGTCGTTGTGGACTGATGATCGAGTCGCTCGACGTGCGGGCTCGGTCGTGCACCGCGTGCGCTCTCAGCCACACGCGCACCCAAGTGGTCGTGGGATCGGGGTCGCTCGAGGCACGCGTGGCGTTGGTGGGCGAAGCCCCGGGACGCAGCGAGGACGAAGGCGGGGAGCCGTTCATTGGCCGCAGCGGACGACTCCTCTTTGATCTCCTCGCCGAGATCGACATCGCGCGCGACGACTGTTTCGTCACCAACGTGGTCAAGTGCCGACCTCCGAAGAATCGCCCGCCGACTCGCGGAGAAATCGGCGCCTGTCGACCCTGGTGGGACGAACAGCGCGCCGCCTTGAAAGCCGCCGTGGTGGTGACTCTCGGGAACACGGCGACCCGAGCCGTGCTGTCACGTCGCGAGGGGATCGGCGAACTTCACGGTCGAGCCGTCGCGCTCGACGACCGGTGGGTGGTGCCGACGTACCACCCGGCTGCTGCGCTGCGCGGGGGCAATAGCGTGGTCGCCGTGATGCGAGAGGACCTAGCCACCGTGGCCGCGCTGCTGCGAGGACGCTCATGACGTTGGCGCGCATGTGCGCGACGGCGGAGGACACCCAACGCGCGGGAGAAGAGTTTGCCGCGCTCCTGCAGGTGGGAGACATCGTGTTGTTGGACGGACCGCTCGGGGCCGGCAAGACCACCTTCACCCAGGGCGTCGCTCGGGGACTTGGCGTGCACGAGCGCGTGACCAGCCCCACCTTCACCGTGGTGCGCCAACACGCCTGTACGGCGCACCCCACCCTTCGGACTCTGCACCACGCCGACGTCTACCGCATCAATCACCTCGACGAGGTCGTCGATCTCGCCCTCGCCGAACTCGTGGAAGAAGACGGGGTGGCCCTCGTGGAATGGGGCACGCTCGCGAGCAGCGTGTTCGGTGACGACGTGATCACAGTGACCTTTGCCATTGACGACGAGACGCGTCGTCTCGAACTCTCCGGACCCGCCCTCGCGCGTCGGATGAGTGCGGCTGAGCAGTGGGTGCACGCATGAACATCCTCGCCATCGAAACAGCGACGACCGTGTGCGCGGTGGCGCTGCGAGCCGGCGACGACGTCGACGCCCGCATCCTCGACGAGGATCGTCGTCACACCGAGGCCCTGACCCCCGGCATCGTCCGCGTTCTGGCCGATCACCAGCTTTCTGTGCGCGACCTCGACCGCATCGTGGTGGATCGCGGTCCGGGTCTTTTTACGGGACTCCGCGTGGGTCTCGCGACGGCGCAGGCTCTCGCGTCGGCGGTCGGTGTGGATCTCGTGGGCGTGACCTCTCTCGAATGTCTGGCGCACTCTGCGGCCTCTCGCGGGTATCGGGGCGCGTTGGTGGCGCTCGTCGATGGTCGACGCGGAGAAGTCTTCGCGCAGAGCTTCGAGATTGCCGACGATGTCGTGGTCCTCACCCCCGCCGAGGTCCGCCGGCCGCTCGACGTGGCAATCGAGTGGGGAACCAATGGACGCCCCGTGCTGGCCACGGGTGACGGAGCCCTGCGGTACGCCGACGTGCTCGCCCCGGTGCCGACGATGACACTGGACGACGAGTCCGTTCCGTCGTGTCGCGCCGCGATCGCGCTGGGAGCGGTGCGCGCGCCCGGCGAAGTGTCCCCGCTGTACTTGCGGGAGGCGGACGCCGTCGCGAACTTCTCGACGCGCCAGCGACCCTCGTGAGCGAGGACGCCTGGCGTATTCGCCTCGCGGGGCGCCGTGACGTGAATGATCTCCTCGTCATTGAAGAGGCGCAGTTTCCCGAGCCCTGGACGAAACGAATGCTGCTGGACGAGATCACGAACGAACAGACGCGTCGCTACACGGTGGCGGTCGAAGGCGGGCGCATCATTGGGTACCTCGGCGTGATGTTCGTGATGGACGAGATGCACGTCAACACAATTGGTACCGCCCCCGGTCACGAGGGTCGCGGCGTCGCCACGTCATTGCTCACCGAAGTGATGCCGGTGGCGCGGGGCCGCGGTATTGCCAAGGCCACTCTCGAAGTCGCGGTGTCCAACGAGCGCGCGCAGGCGCTCTACCGACGATTTGGCTTCGCTCCCGTCGGCGTGCGCAAGAACTATTACGCCAAGGTGGGTGAGGATGCGCTGGTGCTGTGGGCGGATCTCAACGACACCGCGACCCCTACGATTTCATCGTGACCGTCATTCTCGGTATTGAAACCAGTTGCGACGAGACCGCCGCGGCCGTTGTTGATGACACTCTGCGCGTGCGCAGCTCGGTGGTGGAGAGTTCCCTCGACCTCCACCGGGACTTCGGGGGCGTGGTGCCGGAACTCGCCGGGCGCGCCCACCTGACCACGATGACACCCGTGGTGGAACGCGCGTTGGTCCAGGCGGGCCTCGACCCGCTCGCTCCGGCCATCGACGGCGTCGCGGTCACGAGCGGACCGGGACTCATTGGTTCTCTCCTCGTCGGCGTGTCCGCCGCGAAGGCCTACGCCGTGGCGTGGGGTGTCCCAGTGGTGGGTGTGAATCACCTCGAAGGCCACCTTTTCGCGCCCTTGCTCGAGACACCCGATCTCGCCTGGCCCGTCCTCACGATTCTCGTGTCGGGGGGCCACTCCATGTTCGTGCTCCACGAGTCGCCCGGCGTCCACCGCGTGCTCGGCGAGACGATCGACGATGCGGCGGGTGAGGCGTACGACAAGGTCGCGCGGTGGCTGGGACTCGGGTACCCCGGGGGACCCGTGATTGATCGACTCGCCCAACGCGGCGACGGGAACGGACTTCGACTTCCGGTCTCCATGACCGGACCCGACGTTGATCTGTCCTTTTCGGGACTCAAGACGGCGGTCGTGCGGGCCACCGAAAAGCATCCCGAGGTCTCGATGGAGGACGTCGCCGCGTCGTTCCAGCGGGCGGTGTGCGAACAAATTCTGCGCAAGGCGCGACGCGCGCTCGACGACTACGACGTCGCGGGCATCGCCCTCGCGGGTGGTGTCGCGGCGAATTCCGCCCTTCGTGCGGGTGTGAGTGCTCTGGCCGAAGAACGCGACATCGAGTGCCACCTGCCCACCCTCGCGATGTGCACGGACAATGCGGCCATGATCGCGGCAGCGGGCCTCTACCGGTTACAGCACGACGGACCGGGGCGCCTCGACTTCGCCGCTGATCCGAACTGGTCGCTGGCGTCGTTGTCATGAGTGGGGGGTCGTGTCGTGAGTGAACGCTGGGTTCCTTTTGACGTGACCGACGCCGCGACGAGTCCCTTCGTTCAATTCGCGCGCTGGTATGAGGAGGGTCGCGAGTTGTTGCGCGAGCCCGACGCGGTGGTCGTGGCGACGGCCGACGAACAGGGCTCTCCTCACGCGCGCTACGTGCTGCTCCGCGTGCGCACGGACGTTGGTTACGGGTTCTTCACGAACTACGAGTCGCGCAAGGGACGTGACCTTCTGGTCAATCCGCGTGCGGCCCTGCTCTGGTACTGCGAACCGCTGGGACGACAGGTCCGTCTCGAAGGCTCCGTGGCGCCGATGACGGACGCCGAGTCCGATGCCTATTTCCACTCTCGTCCGCGGGGTCACCAGATCGGAGCTCACGCGTCCGCGCAGAGCCGCGAAATTGCCTCACGAGATGACCTGGAGCGTCGCGTCGCGGAACTCACGGAAGAATTTGGGGACGCCGAGATTCCGCGACCGCCGCACTGGGGTGGGTACTTGCTGACGCCGCAGCTCTTCGAGTTCTGGCAGCACCGTCAGGACCGACTGCACGACCGCGTGATCTACGAACCCACGCCCGACGGCTCGTGGCGTCGGGTGCGATGGGCGCCGTAGGGGAACGCTAGATCCCCGAGATCGCGGTCAGCCCGCCGTCCACGACGAGTGAGGCGCCCGTGATGAAGCGCGCCTTCGAGCTCAACAGAAACACGATCGCGTCGGCAATGTCGTCCGGCTGGGCGAGTCGACCCAGGGGCGTGCGAGAAATGATCGTCGCGCGATTGTCCCCGAGGTCCAGAAACGGCTCCAGCATCGGCGTTTGCACGGCACCCGGGCAAACGCAGTTCACGCGGACCCCGAATTGGCCGAGTTCGTGCGCACTGGCCCTCGCGAGTCCGAGGAGGCCAGCCTTGGAGGCACAGTAGGCGGGGAGCCACTGATGGCCGAAGAAGCCCTCGATGGAGGACAGATACACCACAGACCCGTCGCCCGCTTCAATGAGCGGCACGTGCAATTCACTCGTGAGAGCTGCGGCGGTGGTGAGGTTGACCTCCAGCACCCGTGACCACTCGGACGAGGTGAAAGCAGAAATGGGCTGGGGACCCGAGATGCCCGCCGCGTGGACGAGCCCTCCGAGGGTCTCGTGCGCGCTCCGGGCGTCACGGATCGCGGCCGCGCGAGCGTCGGTGTCGGTGACGTCGAAGGTGGCCGTGGTGACGAGGACTCCCTTGGCGCGGCACTCGGTAGCGACCGCCTCGAGGGCTGTGGCGTGGAGATCCCACAGGACGAGTGGCCGACCGGCCTCGGCGAGCGCGAGAGCGGTGGCGCGTCCAATGCCGGACGCGGCGCCGGTAACGAGTACTGCGGACATAGATCCCCCCGTCGAAATGCATTGTGCGCCGAGGTTACGTGATCCCCGTGTCCGCACTGTTGGCACTCGGCGTGCGAGTCTGCTAAATTAGCAATCGCAACTTTCGAGTGCCAAGAAGCACAGGAGGCTTTACGACATGCAACTGCACCCCCTTGAAGACCGAATCGTGGTCCGACCCAACGGAGCCGAGGCCACCACGGCCTCTGGTCTGGTGATTCCGGACACCGCGAAGGAGAAGCCGCAGCAGGGAGAAGTCCTTGCGGCCGGCCCCGGACGCCGCGCGGAGAACTCGGGCGAACTGATTCCCCTGGGTGTCAACGTCGGCGACACGGTCGTCTACTCCAAGTACGGCGGCACGGAAATCACCGTTGACGGTGAGGACCTTCTCATCCTCTCCAGCCGCGACGTTCTGGCCACCATTACGAAGTAGTGCCCTCGCTGGCGCCGCTGCGGCGGCGCCGGCGGTACACACCAACTCAATCAAGGAGGACACGTGTCCAAACTGCTGAAATTTGATGAGGACGCTCGCCGCGGCCTCGAAGCCGGTGTCGACAAGCTCGCCGACGCCGTGAAGGTGACGCTCGGGCCGAAGGGCCGCAATGTTGTCATCGGTAAGAAGTTCGGTGCCCCGACCATTACCAACGACGGTGTGTCGATTGCTCGCGAAGTCGAGCTCGAGGACCCGTTTGAGAACATGGGTGCCCAGCTGGTGAAGGAAGTCGCCACCAAGACCAACGACGTCGCCGGTGACGGAACCACGACCGCCACGGTCTTGGCGCAGGCGCTCATCAAGGAAGGTCTGCGTAACGTGGCCGCCGGTGCGAACCCGGCGGGCCTGAAGCGCGGCATCGAGAAGGCCGTCAAGGCGGCCGTCGAGTCGATCAAGACCCAGAGCCAGCCCGTCGACGGCAAGGAGCAGATCGCCCAGGTCGCGACCATCTCCGCCGCGGACGCGTCGGTCGGTGAAGTGATCGCCGAGGCCATCGACAAGGTCGGCAAGGACGGCACAGTGACCGTCGAAGAGTCGAACACGTTCGGCATCGAGCTCGAGCTCACCGAAGGTATGCAGTTCGACAAGGGCTACTTGTCGCCGTACTTCGTCACTGACGCCGAGCGCCAGGAAGCCGTTCTCGAAGACGCGTACATCCTGTTCACCAACTCGAAGATTTCTTCCGTGCACGACCTCGTGCCGGTGCTCGAGAAGGTCATGCAGGGCGGCCGTCCGCTCCTGATCATTGCGGAAGACGTCGATGGCGAGGCTCTGGCCACGCTTGTTGTGAACAAGATTCGCGGCACCTTCACCTCCGTTGCCGTCAAGGCTCCGGGCTTCGGTGAGCGTCGTAAGGCGATGTTGCAGGACATGGCGATCCTGACCGGTGGCACCGTGATCTCCGAAGAGATCGGCCTCAAGCTCGAGACCGCCACGCTGGACCTCCTCGGTCGCGCTCGTCGCATCGTCGTCACCAAGGACGCCACCACCATCGTGGACGGCGCCGGAAGCGAAGACGACGTGAAGGGTCGCGTCGCTCAGATTCGTCGCGAGATTGACGAGACGGACTCTGACTGGGACCGCGAGAAGCTCCAGGAGCGCCTCGCGAAGCTGGCCGGCGGTGTGGCCGTCGTCAAGGTCGGTGCCGCGACGGAAGTCGAGCTCAAGGAAAAGAAGCACCGTATCGAAGACGCGCTGAGCGCGACGCGCGCAGCGGTCGACGAAGGCATCGTGGCCGGTGGTGGCACTGCGCTTGTGCGTGCTCGCAAGAGCGTTGACGAGCTGGTGTTGACCCTCGTGGGCGACGAGCAGACGGGCGCCAAGATCGTGGCGCACGCTCTCACCGCTCCGTTGCGTCACATTGCTGCCAACGCGGGCTTCGAAGGTGCCGTCAAGGTGCGCGAGGTTGCGGACGCCGAAGGTTCTTTCGGTCTCAACGCCGTGACCGGTGACATCGTGGACCTGGTGAAGGCCGGAGTCATTGACCCCGCCAAGGTGACGCGCTCGGCGCTGCAGAACGCGGCGTCCATCGCGGCGCTGTTGCTGACCACGGAGGCCATCGTGGCCGACAAGCCGGAAGAGGGCGGCGCTGTCGCCGCTGCCGCCGGCATGGGTGGCATGGGCGGAATGATGTAGTCATTCAGTGACGCAAAAGGCCCCCGAACCTCGTGAGAGGATCGGGGGCCTTTTTGTATGTCGGTTTAGCTGCGACGCGACCGCACAACCTTGGCGGGATTGCCCGCGACAATCGAATAGGGCGGCACGTCGCGAGACACGACGGCACCCGCTCCGACAATGGACCCTTGCCCAATCCGCACGCCCGGCAGGATGATGGATCGAGTCCCGATCCATACGTCGGACTCGATAATGACGGGTCGTGGAGGAAGGAAGCCCTGGTCGATCATTGGCACGGAAGTGTCTTCAAATGCGTGGGACAGGGCGTAGATGACGACGGCGGGCGACATCATCACGTCGTCTCCGATCTCGCACGGTCCGTGAATGCGAGCATTGATGCCGATACTGCTGCGGCTTCCTAGGGTGATGCGTTCCCCCGTGCCGAAAAAGGCGCCGTATTCAACGTTGATGTCGGTGCCGTGCGACCGGAGCGTCGGACCGACGATGACCTGGCGCAGCCATCGATACAACGAGCCACCGGGTGCCGTTGAGGGGGGGCAGCCACCTAAAGAAACATTGGTACGCAACTGTCAGAAGCAGCGTCCAGATCTTCTTCATGTCGCACCTCCAGCCAGGTCATTGCATGACGCGCACGGATCTCACAGACCAGGTCGGCGCGAGCCTCCCGGGGAACAACTACTTCGTCGTCACCGTTTCGTCATTCGTGTAATACGAGGAATTGCGGTAGGTGTAACTGGAACGGTACGCGTAGGCGTAACGATAGCGACCGGAAATCTGCGGAACGGAGTTCAGCACCGCGCCGTCAAGCTTCGCGTCCACCGCACGTAGGCGCGAGACGCTCTCCGCAACATCGCGCCCTGGCGTGTGATTCATATTCGCGATCAGTACGACCGAGTCGGCCTTCTGGGCCAAGACGACGGCGTCGGTAACGGGAAGGACGGGCGGACTGTCGACGATGACGACATCGGCGATCTCTCGAAGCTCCTGCAATAGTTCATCAGCCTTACTCGAGGCCAGCAATTCAGACGGGTTCGGCGGGACTGCTCCCGACGGGATCAGTATCAGGTTGGGGAACTGGTCTGAACTGACTTTGACGTCCGCGTACGTCGACTGGCCACTCAAAATTGTGCTCAGGCCGACAGTGTTTTCAACACCGAAGTACTTGTGCAATTGGGGTCGGCGAAGGTCGGCGCTAATCAAAACAACCTTCTTGCCACCCGCGGCGATGGTGACGGCGAGATTCATGGCCGTCGTGGTCTTGCCGTCATTTTCATCCGGGCTCGTGATCTGAACGATCTTGGCGCCCTGTGATTCAAAACCAATGAACTCCACTGAGGTTCGAAGGCTGCGGTACGCCTCGGCCGCGATGGAATTGGGCCGCTGCTCAGAAATCACGTGGTAGTGGTTCTCCTCGCCCCAGTGGTCGAAGAACGGAACCTCGCCGAGGAGCGGGAGTCCGCCGCTCGCCGCACTAAGAGCGTCGCGGTCACGGATACGGTCGTCGAAAAAGTCGAGAGTCAGGACGATGCCGACACCAATGGCCAGACCCACCAATCCCCCAACGAGTAAGTCGAGAAGGGGCTTCGGCGACGACGGGGACGTCGGCACCGTTGCCGCCGTGGTGACGAATCCACCAGTCGCGACTTGCTGCTTGGCAACTTCGAGATTCGTGATGGACGTTGACACGGTTTGCAGCTCGCTTGATGCTGCCTGAAGCTGAACATTGAGTGCGGCGGCTGCGGAACTCTTTGGTGACACCGCGGACAGCTCCGACTCTATTTGGTCAACCTGCGCCTGAAGACTCACTTGTTGGGCCTCAAGGACCTTCAACTTCTCGTTGACCTGCGAACTGAACCGCTGTCCGGTGTACTCGATATACGCGTTCGCGTACAGGTTCGCCGCCTTCGCCGCCTCGGTGGCGGACGGCGACGTGACCGAAAGAGTCACCACAGAGGTCACGCCCACTTCGGTTGCCTTCACCGGAGGTGCGGGGTACCCGAGTTCCTTGCTCACAATGTCAGAAACGTTCGATGATGTTGCAATCTGGACGCCGGTGGCGATGTCTGTGGCGTCGAGGGGAACGACATACCCCTGAGGAGAAATGTTCTGGGACACCAACTGAATATCGGCGGTTGCGGTGTACTTCTTCGGCTGCGTGAAGCCGTATCCCCCAGCAATCACGACAAAGAGTATGAAGCAGACCAAGACGGTCCACTTACGTCGAACAATCGCTCCAATGAATTGCGTCAAGAGCGCGGTCTGGGGGTTTTCTTCAGTCGGCATGGATTCTGCTGTCTTTAGCTGGATTCGAAATCGATTGCTCTTGGACATTACTTGACGAACCCACCAGAGTCGGAGGCATCCACGCACCAAAAGTGCGGTACTCGCACCTGTCGTGGGTGTTCCCCACGTCCTCGTACGTGACGACGAGTGCCCCCGGCACGCCCGAGTCGCTTCGTCATGTCGCGGTGGGATATTCGGGGCCAATTGCTCGCGAGTGAAAAAGTTAAACCTTTCGGGTCACCTACGATGCGTCGGAGACCAAGTACGTCCGCAGCTATAGGCCCGCCACTCGCATAGAAGGAGTTTCTGTTGACCTCGGGTGCCCAACCCTCTGAGATCGACGTAACCGTTGTCATTCCCACGATGGGGCGGCCGACACTGACTCGAGCGATCGAGACAGCGGCACGCCAGGACGGTGTCCGAACCTGGGTTGTGGTGATGGTCGATGGGCGTCGTACCGACGGCTCCTCGATTGTTGTGCCAGAAGGGTGCACCAATGTCGCGATAGTTGTTGACGGCGATGCGCGCGGTGGGGCTCATTTGCGACATTCGGGAACGGCTCGTGCCACGTCTCGATTCGTCGCCTACCTTGACGATGACGACTATTGGGTCTCGGACAAGTTGCAGCGACAGTTAGAGGTCGCTCTCCGGTCGCCGCAACCGGACCGAGTCGTGATCGGTTCGCGCATCCGGTACGTCAATCCCGACGGGACATCAACTGACGCACCGACGACCTTGTTTGTAGAGGGACGAGTAGAGGATTACTTGTTTCGCTCGCGGCGCTTGTCGGCCAGCAGAAACCTCATGCACACCTCCACCATGTTCGCGTCAACCGCACTCGCGCAGGAGAGCAATTGGGACCCGGAGCTCACCCGACATCAAGATTGGGATTTCCTCGTGAGGATTGCAGCTCTACCTAACGTGTCGGTTATTCACATGCCTGAATCTCTCGCCATGGTGGGCATGGCGGAAGTGGGTGGTATTTCTCGATCAACCGACTGGTCTTCGTCTCTGTCGTGGGTACGCCAGTTCCGGGACCGCTGGGATCCCAAGACCTACAGCGACTTTCTCGCCGGGCAGCCCCTTCGCTACGCGTTGGGCGCACGAAGCTTCACGGGCGTGAAGGAAACAGCACGTGAATTTCGCGGGGCTCCATTACCGTCCCTGAATAACCTCATTCTCGGAATGTCGGGTTTAGCGAGTGGCACAATGTATCGCAAGGCAATGAGTCGATCTTCTCGATCTTCGGCGGCCGATCGCGTAGAGGACGCCGATTCTGTGCGTAGGAAAGGGGCATAAGTGCTGTCAATTGTCGTCATCACGATGGGCCTCCTGCTCCTGTATGCGGGCTGGCGACTTCGCGTGCCCAGCGAGAGTGTCGGTTTCTTGCGCACGGCAATCGTGCCGAGCTTCTTCGTATCGCTTCTCATTTACCCCTTCAGCGAGCCCACCGCACGGTACGCCTTCCTCGTGACGGGAGTCGTGGGTCTGATTCCGATCGCGCAGGACCGGCTTCTTCGCAAGAACCCAGGAAACGGGCCAAGAAAAGTGGTGCCGAATTGGCGGACGGCACCTTTGTTCTTCGCGATTCTCCTCATGACGTGGCTCAATGTTCGAGACGCGTTCGGGAATGGTTTTCAGTTCAAGTTCCTCTTGGAATTCCTGTTCGGCATCGCGATGTTGGCCAGCTTTACCCGCGGTATGAAGATTGGTGAGATCACGACGGAACTCCTGATCCGGTACGCCGCGTGGTACATGGGCGCAGCGCTCATCTTGGGCGTCGCCAGCCCTACCCAGTGGCTGTCGTGTCAGGGCCAATGGGGCAAGTGCTCCGTCGTTGGAGAGATCTATCAAGGTATTTTCAGCTCCGCGAACGAGCCTGCAGAGTTCTGCATGATGGCACTTCTGCTGACGTGTCTTCTACCAAAGTCTCGCGAGCGACTGCTCGCGATCATCGGTTTCGCGGCGGTGATCTTGGTCACGGGCTCCCGTACGCCGGAGATTTCTCTTGCTGTCGGTGTACTGATGGCATTGATCTCGGTGCCACTGATGGCGAAAAAGCGCGGGTACTACCGCCACAGCATGTTCTTGGGCTTCATGTACATCCTCGCGGTTCCTGTAACGGGCTTGTACGTCGTGTGGCACGCGAAGGCCAATTCTTTCTCCGCCCGGGGTCTCGTGTGGTTGAACATTGAGCAATACATCACGCCCTTCACCGGGGCCGGACGCGGACGTTCTATTTACTTGGATCTGTTAGCCCTCGGTAATTTTCGAGGCCACTACCCACACAGCGAATACCTGTTCCTCACGTTCTTCGGCGGGTTGATGGCAGTCGGCCTCTACGCGATTTTTGCCCTATCGATGTGGCGCGCTGTCAAAGCAACGACTAAGCGACTGACGTTCGTGAGGACGTTGCCGTTGACAGTGATCTTGATTCACGGAATTACCGAGATGTCTTGGAACGCGTCGTCGTTGGACACCTCGGTGTGGATTGCCATTTCGCTCTTCGCAGCTATTTCGCTTCGTGAGCCAGCAGTCGTGACCCTCGAACCTGAACCGGTGGTCGAGACGGTCGACAGTCGATGAAGATTCGCTTCGTCGTCTACCGCTTGGATCGCCTTCTTGGCCTCGAGCGAGCATTCGTCACTCTCGCCAGGTCCCTTGTCGAGGGCAATGAGATCGAAGTCGTTGTTCTGCGGCACCATGTGGCGAAAGACGTGCACGATGTTCTGCCTGGCGTAACTTTCCGGTCGGGGCTGGGTTCGGTCGTCGGGAGTGTCTTGACCTCTCCGTTGTCGACGGGTGCGGACGTCGAAATTATCGTCGGTTTGTGGGCGTGCCTCTTGTGGCCGTGGTCGAGAATGCCGTCTCGAATTCCTCGGATTATGTGGGAACACTCGCTCGTCGAAGAGCGCCGTGAGCTTCGTCGACTCATGGCGATCGCTCGTCGTAATCGTCGCGCGTATCGCCGGGCGACCCGCGTGGTTGCAGTGTCGAGCGCAACGAAACAGATGGTGGGAGACCTTCAGATGTCGGATCGCGTCATTGTGATTCCGAACGCTGCTCGGGAGCTCGAGCGAGGTGATGTCGTACCCGTGTCGCACACCGATGGAGAGGTGCGGCTCGTGGCGTTTCATTCACTTATTCCGCACAAGAATGGCGCATTGTCGATTCGGGCACTGAGGGAACTGCCCGCCCATTTTCACCTCACCGTGTGCGGGGATGGTCCGGAGCGTCCGATGTTGGAGTCCCTCGCGCGTGAACTCGGCGTCGAGAGTCGAGTCACCTTCGCGGGTCACGTCGCCGACATTCGTCCGTATCTCGCCAGCGCCGACGTCGTTGTACAGCCGTCAAAATCGGAAACTTTCTGTTTAACCATCTACGAAGCTGCCAGCTTCGACGTTCCTGTGGCGTGCTTGAACTTCGAGGTGCACCGGGAGGCGTTGGCGCACTACGTCGTCGGCGTCTTGTGTGATGAGAACGACCCGAAAATGTTTGCATTGGCGATTACGGATGCCCTCGCGATGAAGGCAGATCACGCCGCCTTCGACGCGGCGAGGAACTATCGATTGAGGGACCTCAGCGAGAGCGCGATTGAACAACGATGGCGCGACGAGATTTCGTTGCTCGTCGCTGGCGGCGACGGCCCTCGAAAGGCGTGATGTGAGCACCACCGTCGAGTCGCTCTCTCCGAAAAGACAAGCCCTCGTGACCGCCGCATCCTTCGGTGGGATGCAGGCTCTGATTGCAGTGTCGGCCTTTGTCCGCATTCCGTTCGTGGTGACCGCACTTGGGACCGGCGGGTATGGACTCAACACACTCGTCGGCAACACGGCCCCGGTATTACTCGCCACGGCGTCGGGATTGAGGATCGCGTCCCGCACAATCGTTGCCGAACAGATTGGCGCCGGAAGCCCTGCCCTCATCGATCTCACGAAGCGGACAATGCGTCGCATCGGGTGGCGCGCCTTGCTGTGGCAACTACTTCTCACTCTTCCCTTGTCGTGGATTCTTCCGTTCTACCTGTGGTTCCATGGCACGGGCATTACGTCGATGACGCAACTTCAAGTCTCGATGTTTCTCGCCAGCGCGATGTGCGGGTTTGCGATCGTCGGCGCAGTGGCATGGGGTGGTCTCGAAGCGCACGGTCGAACGGCGCTGGTGAATGGCTTTGGCGCTGTGGTGACGGTAGCGGGGCTGGTCCTCACAGTTGTCGCTGTCCAATTCACTAAGTCATTTGTGGTCTTCGCGGTGCTCAATACCTTTACGACGGTGGGCCCGTTATATCTCTGCCCGCTGTTCTACCGTTTTGAACGTCGGCGTTTCAATACCGAACCAAAGCTGCGCCGCGCCGCACTCAAATTGAGCTTTCTAGGCACTATCCAGTCGGTACCACCGTTAGCTACTCGCGCCCTCGATCCGTTTGTGATCGGCGCCGTTCTTGGTCCGATCGCGGTTAGCAGTTACGGTGTCGCTCAGCGATTGAGTCTGGTTTCCACCATGCTGCCTGTTGCTCTGGTTCCCGTTGTCGGCGCACGCCTTGCTCGCAGTCGCGGGAGTCGCAGCGGACTGACCCGCAAGAGTGTCTTTGCGATTGCTGCGGGCTTTGGTGCCGTCAGCCTGATACTGGGTGCGATCTTGTGTGGCATCGGTCCTTGGATGGTGCATCTCCTGGCGCGCGGAAATTTTGGTGCCGACCGAGGAGTCTTCGTCGCGTTCTTGATTCTCGGCGTCACGTTCTCCGTTCAGCTCGGGCTGAGTTCTGCCGTCACGGGGCCAGGTGCAATGCGGTTTTCGGTCTACGCCGACACCGTATGTATGGCCATCAACGTGGCGCTCTCCATTTGGTGGGTTCACCTCTTCGGGATCGTTGGTCCCATTTACGGCTCGGCGGTGGGTACCGGACTCGACGCCGTGCTGTGGATCGTGATGCTGCTTCTTCGATCCGATTACGTGCTGCAAGTTCACGCGCCCATCGATGCGTCACCCATTGATGAGATCGAGTCGGGTTCGGTGGGCTAGCTGTTCTTCCTGTCGACTTTGGTGCTGCGGTAGAGGGGAGTGGTCCGACGGGCTTCCGATCGCGACAACATGCTCGAGATCGTCCGCGCGATGATTTGAATATCGATCTTCAACGACCAGTTTTGAAGGTATTCAAGTTCGCACTGCAGTCGCTCCGGGAGCAGAGTGTCAAAGTAGATTCGTTCGTTTTCTTCGGGGGTTGACCCCGTGAGCATCTTCTCGTAATTAACGACCGTCCCCGGTCCGGTAATGCCGGGGCGAATTTGAAGAACTGCGCGCTCTTCATCGCTGTAGCGTGCGATGAAGTCGGCATTCTGAGGGCGTGGTCCGACGATACTCATGGTGCCATTGATGACATTGAGGAACTGTGGAAGTTCGTCGAGTTTCGTGCGCCGAATGAATCGGCCAACGGTGGTGACGCGGTGGTCTTTGTGTCCAACGATCTTGTGCGTTCGGCTGGCGTGCGTCTCGACCATGCTCCGAAACTTGTACATCGTGAAAGGCTCGCCGAAGAGGCCAATGCGATGCGCTTTGTAAATAATCGGACCTCGAGAACTGATACCTACAGCAAGGGAAAGTACAAAGAAGAGGGGCGACAACAGGATCATCAGTGGAACGGCAATCGCGAGATCAAATGCTCGCTTGACAAATCGTTGCCGCGTGGAGAACGGGGAGACGGTGCTCGGCACGAACTGCTCGTGGCCTTCGGCGTTGGGCACCCTCGGTCTCCCTTTCTGCACTGTGCTGACTATCGGTTGCGGACTGTCGCAATGGCGCACACGTGTGCCCAACGCATAGACCTCGAAGATAACACTCGCTCGAATGTTCTATTTGTAGAAAAACTTTCTGCGCGTTGGTCACGAGAAAATAATTTGGGGGTTGACATCGTGTCGGGTGCGACCCGCGCGGGGGATGTACCAAGAAGGTTGACTCGGGTGGTGCGGACCGCTTGAAGACGTGCAGTGCAAGAATGTCGCCGTGGCTGTTCAACTGCGCGAACGCATTCAACGCCACCCCTGGATAGCGGCAACCGTCCTCGTCATTGCGTGCCTCTGTGTGATCGTTGCCTACTCCGCAGTGTCGTCCTACGTCAAAGCCCAAGATGCGCTGCGCAATGTGAATTTTGTTGAACACCATCTCTCGCTCGCCGAGTCGAGCGGAGGGCGCGATGACCTTCAGCAACACCTGAAGGCTGCAGAGATTCAGTTGACCGCAGCGAAGTCATCATTTGGCACGCTGGGCGTTCTCCCGATGCTTCGCTTCGTCCCATACTTTGGTGCCGACGTGTCGGGAACCCAGCAATTGTTGAGTGATGCATTGGCAGCAACTCGTACGGGAGAGCGTCTCGTCACGGTGGTGTCGAAAGAGGTTGCCCAAGGTCCCAAGGTTGCTTTGACGTCGTCTCGACTGCAGCAATTGGGCGCGGAGATTGACGCATCGGTCCGGACTCTCGCATCGTTGGACCGTCCACAGGGATCGCTCTACGGTCCAGTTGGATCGAACCGGGCTTCGTTCAATGCCAAAGTGACCAAACTGGTGTCAACACTCCAAAAGGCCAGCGATGGCGTCGAGTTGGCGCGATCGATTTTCGCCACGCCTCATTCCAAAGTGCTCGTCTTGCCGGAGAACAATGCGGAAATGCGAGAGCAAGGTGCCATTTTGTCCTACACGCTGCTTTCGGTTGCGGGAACTGATGTCCGAGAAATCGCATCCGGTCCCGCCAGTAGCGTCGTCGCTCCGGCCCCGGTCAGTGTCCCGGCGAGTGCGGGTACGAAATATTTCTTCTACGGCAATGGAGCGAACCAGGATCTACGGTTCGTCAATGCGACCGCCGACTTCTCGTGGAGTGGACGAACGGCCGCGGCCATCTTCCGTTCTTCGACGGGAGTACCTGTCGGCACCGTGGTGGCGTTGGACGTCCCCGCGATGGCGTCTCTCCTTCACGTGACGGGTCCGTTGTACGTACCCTCGGCTCACGTCACTCTCGACGAACACAATTTTTCCAGGTACGTACTACACGACTTGTATGAGGATTATCCCGTTGGCAGTCAAGGACCTCGCAAAGCCGAGCTCAACGAAATTGCGGCACTCCTCTTAGAGCGCATCAAAGGCTCTACGTACAAGGAATTCCAATTCTTGCGCGCTCTCTCGAGCGACATTCCCGGACGGCACCTTCTCGTGTGGAGTTCAATTCCACGGGTGGAGACGGCGATCACAGGTTTGGGGGCGTCCGGACTGATCGACGCCCCCCAACCAGACGCCACTTTCCACCTGGCCGTGGAGAGTGCCGTCGCGGCCAAGCTCGACTATTACGTTCGGGTCTCTCAACGTATCTCCGTTCAACTGCACGCCAATGGCAGTGCCACGGTCAATACGGTCGTGACGGAAACAAATACCGCGCCCGCCGGTCAAAAGTCGTCATACGCGCTTGGTCCAGACGGTCTGAATGCGAAGGTGCCGGGGGAATACGTCTCAAACACGTATCTATGGTCACCCGCCGGATCGTTTGTTTCGGGCGGGCACGTGGAGTCGGGGCTTGTCCTGAATGGCACTTCCGTCGTCGTCATGCCGCAATCGTCCGGTACCGCGTATTTTTCGACCGTCATACCGCACGCAGTGCACGCAAATAAATTTGTTTTGCGACTTATTCCTCAATCGCGCCTGTTCCCAATTGTTACGTCTGTCAGCGTTTCCCGTCCTTCGGGAGCTGTCCAAGGCGGTATCCAGGGACCTTTCGACCTGACCGTGCCCGTGTCCCTGATCTTTGCGGACGCGGGTTAACGCACACGTCACGACGGACGCCGAAATTTCACTGTTGCCCTGACATTTTCTGGGGTATAATTTCCCGGTATCTTCGGATCAGTTCTTTTGAAAGGCGGAACGAAATGTTCGTTCGCAAAACAGTGTTGGGCTTCGCAGCGATCGCCGCGAGTATTGCCACCGTGGCCGTCGCGTTTCCGGCTGTGAGTAGTGCGGGCCCCTCATACCCGCCGACGACACTCCCGGGTCAGACGGTGCCGAGCGCTCCGCGTGACTTCGTCGCGACGCCGGGTAACGGTGAAGTGATCGTTCGTTGGACCGCTCCGGCCTCGAACGGCAACAGCCCGTTGACCGGATACGTCGTGACCTCGACCCCTCCCGGTGGTTCGTGCACGACTGCTGCACTGGTCTGCACGATTCACGGACTCACCAACGGCACGTCGTACACCTTCAATGTCGTTGCGAAGAACGTGATTGGATCTTCGACGGCGGCGACCGCCGGCGCGAAGCCGCAGTCGACGATCATCT
>CAIQPR010000042.1 GCA_903873775.1 uncultured Actinomycetes bacterium | reverse complement strand
TGTCCGAGTGATGGACCAGCTCTCCGTCGGGACGACGTCGTGAGAGCGCCATCACGAGCGCCGAGACCACCAGGTCGGTCGTCTGGCGTTCGCCCATGGCCCAGCCGACGAGGGTCTTGTCGAAGAGGTCGCGGATGCCGGCCAGGAAGAGCTTGCCGTCCAAGCAGTGGAACTCCGAGATGTCTGCGACCCACCGCTCGTCGGGTCGCGTCGCGCTGAAGTCGCGCTCGAGCAGGTCCGGGGCGTAGGCGGTGTCGGGCTTGCCGCGACGCCACTTCTTTCGACCGTGCACGCCCACGAGTCCGTGTTGAACCATGATCCGCGCCACGCGGTGTCGCCCGACCCGGTGACCGCGGTGGCGCAGTTGCCCGTGGATGCGCGGCGCGCCGTAGGTGTGGCGAGAGAGGGTGTGGATCTCCTTGATCTCACCCAACAGCGCGTTGTCGTCCCACGCTCGTTGACTGGGCTGGTGAGCCAACCACGTGTAGTAGGTCGAACGGGGCAGGTCGATCACCCGGCAAAGATCCTTGACGGCGTGTTCGGCTTGGTGGTCGTGGACGAAGCGGCAGCCGGTCACCGCAGCGTCTCTTTCGCGAAATAGGCGGCGGCCTTTCGCAGGATCTCCATGTCCTCGCGCTGCTGGGCGTTCTCCTTGCGCAGACGCTTCAGCTCCGCCGCCTCGTCGGCGCTGAGGGCTGTTGGATCCTCAGCGTGTTCGCGGGCCTTGCGATCCTCGCTCACCCAATACCACAGAGTGCGATCGCTCACGCCGAGCGATCGAGCGACGTCGGCAATGGAACGTCCCGACGATTTGACGAGCGCCACCGCCTCCTCTTTGAACTCGGACGGATATCTGGTTTGACGGGCCACGCTGGGCTCCTTCCTTTTGGGGCCTGTCCCCAAAATTTAGGTGTCCATCAAACCGTGGCAACTCCATTGGGTCCTGCCCATGCAAGTCAGACACACTTCACCAGTCCACGGCGTGCGCAGAGAAGCGAGACGTCCTTGGTGTTCGCATACAACTTCAGACTCTGAAGTACGGCTTGCTGCGTCTCTGGCGTCCAGAAGATCGTTAGGTTGTCACGTGCCCGAGTGACCGCGGTGTAGAAGATGCTGTGGGTTATGTCTTCCTCGTTGGCGTCGGTAATCACAATCTTGACCGAGTCGTACTCAAGGCCTTGTGCCTTATGTATGGAGACCGCGTACGCGACTTGGAACGGCACCACACCTGATGTCGTGTCATCATCCTCGTCGCCAGTGCCCCGCTCAAAGACGTCAAACTGAACCGTCGAGTCCTCGATATAACGAAGGTCATATCCGTCGACGTCGATGGCAGTCACAGGACGATCAAGCGATACATCAAACTGGATGTGATCCGCGAACTTCTCGATTGCGACAATCCTGCCTTTGAGATTGTTGTAGATCGTCGGTCGAAATCGGTCAGTTTCGTTGAACAACACGGGATCGCCGACCTTGTACGTGGCGGCGCCCCACTCAAACGC
>CAIQPR010000041.1 GCA_903873775.1 uncultured Actinomycetes bacterium | reverse complement strand
TTCCCTTGGCTTGGAATCGAGGGAACCCGACGGGCTTTCCGCTGCGCTCACCACGCCTCGACGCCGTGAAGTTCTCGAGGGCACGGGCCGCGTCCACCGACGCACACTCAAAGACGTCACTCGGCAACTCGTGTCGCCAGGACAGGCCACGGCTGCCGTCATCGTTCAGTGGTGAATCATCTGATTGGCCGTTCTTCCAAGCATTGAAATCGTTGATGAAGGAGAACCCCGACCAAGACAGCGAAGGGGTTGATGGTTCTGATGGCACTCCATGTTCGCCGAGGACCTTCCGCTCGGCTGAACGAACGTCCAGATTTGCCTTGACCCGGGCCAGGTGGTGGTTGACCGTGAATCGTCGGGCTCCGGCGCACTTGGCGAGAAGCACTCTTTGCTCCGCGTTCGGGTCGAGTGCGAACTGGAAGGTGACGGCCCTCGACAGCACTTGACCCGTGTGCGACAGCGGGGCTCCGTTTTGGCAGGAGTTCACGTCCTCATCATTTACTTCGGATGTGACATTTATGGCATCGCTGGGTAGGCGTCTTGCCCCGAGTGACCGAGGGCACCATGTCCGGCTTCGCTCGGCGAACACCCGAGATGTTGGCAGCGTCAGCCGAGACGGAGGATGATGGCCGCTGCGTCGGGGATCGAGCCAACGGTGAACTCTGGCGAGAAGCCCGGGAAACTCCACTCCCGTCCCCTGCTCATCCAGATGGTGCGAAGGCCAACGCCTGCACCTCCACCGACATCAGCTTCAGGCGAATCGCCCACCATCCAACCGCTCAGTGGATGTGCGCAGAGTCTCGCGGCCTCTTCGAAGATCGCTCGTTCGGGCTTGCGTGCGCCGATGACCGACGAGATGCAGACGGCGTCGAACTCCTCTTCGATGCCAGCAGCTTCGAACTTTGCCCACTGAGAGGGCGGCCCGTTGGTGACAACACCCACCTTGAATCCCTGGGCGCGAAGAGATCTGACTGCGGCGATCGCTTCAGGCTGCGCTGAGTAGTTCGATGGATACTCGACGTAGTAGTCGGCAAGCAGTCGGTCGATCGAGACCTCGATGCCGAGCTCTCTCCGCAGCTGTGCGAAGAACTCCCCACGAGGGTTATAGCCATCAGCATCTGCCCGCTCAATCGTGAGAACTGCATCCTCGCTAAGTCCGTGGACTTCGAGGAAGTACTTCGTCCACAAGGCAAAAGCCTGTTCTCGATCGAGCAGAGTGTTGTCGAGGTCGAACAGTGCAAGAGGCATCAGCAACACGGTATCGGCGAGATGGCGAAACAGCAGTGACTCGAACGAGCAGCGACCCGGTTGGTTCGAGACGGAGAGAAGACTGTCGCTGCGCTGACCTGATCTTGGGGTAAGGCGGCCAACCGGTTCAACCCAAGAATCGCAGAATCTCAGTGATGGAGGCGACATGCAGCCATCCGGTCGCCGATGCCACGGTGTTCTCGAAACAGCGCGCCAGGCGCCGCCGCCGAACGAGATGTCCGTGGGCGACTTCAACTCGCCAGGCGTGGCGGATAGGGCGAAAGATCCTGGCTCCGTGCTCATTGCGAGGAGGTTCGTCCCACCCAACCCGGCGGACTTCGTAGTTGAACGTGGCCGAGAGTCGCTGAGCTGCGGACTTCGAAGTGCCACGGTCGACGAGCACGAGTTCAAGACGTGCGTCCGCACCAGTCCGGGCGAGGTCCTCAAGTAACAGTTCAACAGCACTGGCTTCAGACAGTGAAGCCGGAACGACGCGCACGCAGAGCGGCAGTCCCGTCACGTCCACGCAGACAATGCGCTTGGATCCGTTGGTTCGGCCATAGGGGCCACCCTGGTTATGAAAGGTGGCACCACCGTTCGAGGCCCCTCGTGCGAGATGCGTGTCGATGATCACCATCGAGGGCAGAGGTTCCTTGCGGCCGCAAGCAGTGCGTAAAGACGCATGTAGGGCAGTGAGCACTCGGGTCCACGTTCCGTTCCTCGACCACCGACGAAACTGTGACCAGACCCTGGTCCAAGGACCGAACTGCTCAGGGAGAAAGCGCCACTGGCAACCGGTGTGTGAGATGTAAAGCA
>CAIQPR010000040.1 GCA_903873775.1 uncultured Actinomycetes bacterium | reverse complement strand
TTTAGCGCTGTCCCACGATGTCGGCTCGTCGATCCAATGCCGGATTCGCGTAGGTCGACAGAACGCCGCCACCGATGGCGGTCACGGTCACGCCGGTCACGTGCGCGGCAGCCAACGCAGCCTTCAGCGCATCCGCCACTGCCGTCGCGCGCTGCTTTGAAAGAGCAAGATTCTGTGCAGGTGTTCCCTGTTTCGTTGAGTACCCCGTCACCGTTATTGCGGTGTAGCCGCCGGTGGCCAACGTGTGCGCCAGCGCCGTGATCTGCTTCGAGGTAGCCGAACCCGCCTTCACCGTCGATACACCATCGGCGAACAAGATGCTCGACGTTGTCGACGCCAAGGAGATCACCGACAACGAGCTGTCCTGGTGATTCGAAACCAGGAGCTGTTGCGGACCGAGGGTTGAGTAATACGGCACCGCTCCCGTTACGGCGTCACCGAGAACATTGCCGGTCGTGGCCGACAGAGCGTAGGTGCGCAGCGTGTCGTAGTCACTCACCCACAAGTCGTAGCCGTCGTAGGTCAATGCGTACGGGTTCGAACCAACCAGCACGGGCGTTCCAGCCGCATAAGTGGTCGGATTGAAAGGTACGACCTCGCCCACATCGGCAGAGATGTCATGAGTACCGCTCTGGTGCTGACGAATATTCGGCGTGGTTATCTTGGTTCCCGACACCCACACTTTTCCGTTGGCGTATGCCACACCGTTGACCTTCACCGATGTCGCTTCTGTTTTGACGATGGTCGCCGAGGCGGGATCAATAGCCATCAGCAATCCAATGCCCGTACCAACCCAAATCTTCCCCGCGCCATAGGCCAACGACACCGGCTGGGTCCGCGAGAAGAAGATCGTGGTCGTGGCGTACGTGGTGGGATTGATGCGGGTCACAGAACTCGTAGCCTCATTAGCGGTCCACACGTACCCGGCGGCAGCCAAAATGAAATGGTCGTCTTGTCCGACGGCCACGGTGGTAATGGTGACGCCGGTCTTGGCATTCACGATGGCCACCGTCGCACTTCCGTAGTTGCCCACATACAGACGACCGTTCGAATACGCAATCGCCCACGGCTGATTGAAGTTGGTGTTGTCAGTCAACGTGCGCAGAACCGCACCCGTTGAGGAGCTGACTTCGACGACGTTGTCATCGTCGTAGTTGGCCACCCAGTAATTCGCACCGTCGAAGGCCACTTGACCCTGATAGTCGATCGGTCCCTGATTAATAAGAAGCTTCGAAGCAATCGTTGGTGCCGGCAGCGTCAGCGACGGCGCGGCCACGGCAACTCCAGCGGACGATGCGAAAAGCGCCACGGACACGGCCCCGGTAAGAACCAGGCGACGCGACAGACGACGGTTCGGTGTCTCGATGCGAAACCTCATACAGCTCCTCACTGAGTAGACGTGCGACCGCACAGAAGTCGCGGTAGCAACAATTATTTGTATCCGAGGATAGGAGAAATCCGCGCAGATTCATGCGGCCAGGATCATGATTTCGTGATCAATCGCCGGTCCCATGCGGATCGCGTCGTCAATTGGTAGTGGCCGCCCGCATCTGAGCGGAGGGCCAAGGAACCCCACGGCGACGTCGGGTCGTCACCCCTACATATTGGATATGAGGTTCCCCACTGAAAGTGGACACATGATTAGGCGGCGCGGGCCACCCTTGCTAACGCTAGTTCGAAGCTGATCGGGCTCATGTAGCCGATCTTGGAGTACCTCCTCTCGTGGTTGTAGAAGTCCATGAACCAGGCGATGCCCTCGCGGAGCTCTTCGAGGGTGGCGAAGTTGTGGCGGTAGTAGAACTCGTGCTTGAA
>CAIQPR010000039.1 GCA_903873775.1 uncultured Actinomycetes bacterium | reverse complement strand
GTTGATGGCGCCGGCGAAACGCTCACTCGGCGGTTTGATGCCGAGGTGACTGGCCATGGCGAGCACGTTCACGAGGAAGTCGTTGTAGACGTCGCGGTGAACGGTGGTGGCGTAGGCGGAAGCGTCCTCGTAGGTGGCGTGGGCCGTGTGTCCCTCCTGCCAGAGAAACTCTGACGAACGAAGGAATAATCGCGGACGCATCTCCCAGCGCACGACGTTGGCCCACTGATTGAGCAGCAGCGGCAAGTCGCGGTGCGACTGAATCCACTTGGCCATGAATTCACCAATGACCGTCTCCGAGGTGGGACGCACCACGATGGGCTCGGCCAGCTCCTCTCCACCGGCGTGGGTGACAACGGCGAGTTCGGGGCTAAAGCCCTCGACGTGTTCGGCCTCTTTCGCCAGGTAACTCTGGGGAATAAACAGCGGGAAATACGCGTTCTCGGCTCCGGCCAACTTGATGCGCTCGTCGATGGCCGCCTGCATCCGCTCCCAGATGGCGTACCCGTACGGTCGAATGACCATGGTCCCGCGCACCGGTCCGTTGTCGGCCATTTCGGCCTTCGCGACAACATCCTGATACCAGCGGGGAAAGTCGTCGCTCGGTGAGGTCAAAGCGTTCGGGGATGCCACGTTGCTCCTTGGTCGGTGGACCAAGACTACTTTGAGCGCCTCAGTGGCCTTCGGTGCGTCGCCGAATCTTTTCGATGCGCTCGGTGGCGTGATTGGCGTCGAGACCCTTGGCGTCGAGCAGAGCCGCGCGGTCGGCTTCGGCTTCCTTCTCCGCCGAGACATCGCGCGCGGCGAGTCGGGCTTCCACGCCTTCGGCCACGAGCTTCTCGGCTTCTTCGACGAGGGCCGCGACCATTTCGTCTTCCGGCACCACGCGCACGATCTGTCCGCGAATGAAGAGGTGTCCGCGACGCTTGCCGGCGGCAATGCCGAGGTCGGCGTGGCGCGCTTCACCGGGACCATTGACCACACATCCCATGACGGCCACCTGAATGGGCAGATTGCGATCCTGCAGCGCAGCCTGGGCGGCACTGGCGACGGCGATCACGTCGACTTCCGCGCGCCCACAACTCGGACAAGCAATGAGGTCGAGACCCTTACGTTCACGTAGTCCCAGCGACTCGAGCAACTGACGACCGGCCTTGGCTTCTTCGACCGGGTCGGCGGTGAGCGAGTAGCGAATGGTGTCGCCGATTCCCTCGGCCAGCAGCGTCGCGATACCCGCGGTGCCCTTAATCAGTCCCCCCGGCAGCGGTCCGGCCTCGGTGACACCCAGGTGCAGCGGGTGGTCGAAGGTCTCCGACGCGAGTCGGTAGGCGGCGATCATGGTCGCGACCGACGAGGCCTTCACCGAAATCTTGACGTCCGAGAAGCCAACCTCGTCGAAGTACGCGAGTTCCTGACGGGCCGACTCGACGAGGGCCTCCGGGGTCGCGCCGCCGAAGCGCTCGTAGATCTCGGGGTGCAAAGAACCGGCGTTCACGCCGATACGGATCGGCACGCCACGGTCCTTGCATTCGCTCGCGACCAACTTGATCTCCGACGGCTTGCGCAGATTTCCCGGGTTAAGACGCAGTCCGTGGACGCCGGCTTCGAGCGCGGCGAGGGCCATCTCCACGTGAAAGTGAATGTCCGCGACAATCGGCACCGGCGAGCGCGGCACGATCTGCGCGAGACCTTCGGCGGCGGCCTGCTCGTTGCAGGTGCAGCGCACGATGTCCGCACCGGCGGCCGCGAGCGCGTAGATCTGCTCGAGGGTGCCGGTGACGTCGGCGGTCTTGGTGGTCGTCATGGACTGGACCGACACCGGAGCGTCGCCACCCACCTTCACCGAGCCAACAGAAATCTGGCGGGTTGGTCGGCGCGGCGTGAGCAAGTTCGAAACGATCTCCACTCACCCATTCTGCCGTGCCGGAGGCCCGGGCCGCTCGCTAGGGCAGAGAAACCGGGTGGGCGAGGTCCAAATAGACCGTGGAGGCGAACACCAAGAAGAGAACGAAGACGAAGGCGTAGACGACGGGCAGCAATTTCGCGGCGTCCGCGTGATAGGCCGGACGACCCCGGCGGCTGCGGAGTCGCTCGTAGACCGCAATGGCGACGTGACCTCCGTCGAGCGGCAACATCGGCAGCATGTTCAACACGCCGACCGAGAGATTGAGCGACATGAACACAATGAACAAGTTGGCCGGATTCACTTGGGCCAACTGGTAGGCGATGTTGCTCGCCCCGATGAGCGACGTGGGCCGCGACAACTCGTTCTGAGGATTGCTCGCCGCTTGGGAATTGGTGACCTGGTGGGCGAGGCTCCCAAGACCCGACGGCGAGAAAATGTGCCAGATGTAGGAGACCGTAGAAGTAAGCGTGCTCCACATGAGAGAGAAACTGCGCGGAATCGCATTGAGGACGGGCACGCCCTGATAGATCGTTTGGCCCGTCGCCTCGATGCCGATGTAGCCGTGCGCGGGGTCCGTGGCCGGCGTGAGCGTCGAGGTTTGTCCCGCGACCACAATCGTGCGGCCGTCGCGGGGCGTGATGTGGAGCGTCACGGCGTTGCCGTCCCGGGACACAACAAAGGTCAGCGATTGACCCGCGTGCGACCCAATGAGATCGTCAAATTGCGTCAGAGACGTGATGGCGTGTCCGTCAATGGACGTCACGACGTCGCCGAGCTTCATGCCGCCGAGTTGTGCGGCGTTCTGTGCTTCGCCCTGCCACGTCGTGAACGCGGCAACTTGTGCCTGCTGTCCGGCGGCGACACCGATGAAGACGAGTGAGCACCACGCGAGGACGAGCGCCATCAGGACGTGCATAATCGAGCCGGCGGAGGCGACGAGGACGCGCCGCGGGAAGGTGGCCTGACGGAAACTTCGGGGTTCGTCGGCTTCGTCGACGTCTTCCATCGACGTCATGCCAATGATGCGGACGTAGCCGCCGAGGGGAATCCCCTTGATCCCGAATTCGGTGTCGCCGACCTTTTTCGACCACAGACGCGGTCCGAAACCCGCGAAGAATTCCGTGGCCCGCATGCCCGTCCACTTGGCCGTCGCGAAGTGGCCGAGCTCGTGGAACATGACCATCACCAAAATTGCAACGATGATGACCGGCAGAGCCCAGCCCCCGAGATAGAACAAAGCCCCCACGATGACCGCGAAGCCGAGGAGTAGTTGCCACAGGGGGCGGTCCGCCGTCGGCGCGGGCGGGGCCGGCGCGTCGTCGATCTCCAAGGTGCTCACATCGGTACTCATGTGCGCAGGCGCGTAATCCTTTCGCGGGCCTTGGCGCGCGCTCGCGCGTCGTTGTCCCGCAACGCTTCGAGACTACCGAGAGAGTCGTCCTCGTAGTCCGTCAGGACGTCCGCGACGACAGCCACGATGTCGCACCAACGGATTTCCTCGGCGAGAAAGGCCTCGACAGCAACTTCGTTCGCGGCCGAAAGCCACGCCGGCGCCGCTCCCCCACGCCGGCCCGCGGCGTAGGCGAGGTCGAGGGCCGGGAAGGCCTCGCGGTCCGGCGGTTCGAAGGTGAGAGTGAGCGCCGTCGAAAAATCAATGGATCCCCACGCGTGATCAAATCGCACCGGACGGCCGAGCGCGTAGGCGATGGGGAGGCGCATGTCGGGCATGGACAACTGGGCCATGGTGGTGCCGTCGACGAATTCAACCATGGAGTGCACGACCGATTGGGGGTGCACCACCACGTCGACCCGGTCCACCTCAATCCCGAACAGGGCCGAGGCTTCGAGAACTTCGAGGCCCTTGTTCATGAGCGTCGACGAGTCGATGGTGATCTTCGCGCCCATCTGCCAGGTCGGGTGATTGAGGGCGTCCTGTTTCGTCACCCGCGTCAGGTCCTCCGCACGGCGACCGCGAAAGGGGCCACCCGACGCGGTGACAAGGAGGCGTCGCACGTCGGGGTACCCCACCTCGTGTGCGGACCCGGCGAGAGATTGGTAGATGGCGCAGTGCTCGGAGTCGACCGGCACAATCTCCCCCGCGCCGGAAACGGACCGCACGCGATCCACCAGCGGCGCGGCGGCAATTAGAGATTCTTTGTTGGCGAGCGCGAGTCGCCGGCCGTGTTCGAGAGCCGACAGGGTGACGGGCAGACCCGCGAAACCAAGAACCGCATTGAGAACAATGTCGGACGAGGCGGCGAGATTGCCGAGACCTTCCGCGCCAACCACGACGTCGGCATGCGGTAGTTCATCGAGGACCGCCTTCGCGGCGGCGGCGTCCATCACGCCGATGCGTGACACGGAAAACTCACGCGCGATAGCGATCAGTTCGTCGACGCGTTGTCCGCCCGAGATGGCGTCCAGCGTGAGGGTCTCGCGTTCGCGTCGCAGCACATCGAGTGTCTGGGTCCCAATGGATCCCGTAGCGCCGAGCAACGCGACGGTGCGCGGTTGTTCGGACACGATCAGCCCAAGTGCAGGACGTGGACGAGGTAGTACGTCACCGGCAACGCGAAGAGCAGGCCGTCCACGCGGTCGAGGACCCCGCCGTGTCCCGGCAGCAATTGACCCATGTCCTTGATGCCGAGCGAACGCTTCACCATCGACTCGAAGAGGTCACCAATGGGCGCGACAATGGAGATCGCGATCGTCACGATCAGCGCGTCCTTCAGAGTCCACGGGTGGATACGCGGAAGAATCAAAGCGCCCAGTACCAGTGAGGCCGCGGTCCCTCCGAGGACACCCTCGATGGTCTTGCCCGGCGACACGTTCGGCGCGAGTTTGCGGCGACCCAGCGAGCGTCCGACGAAGAGGGCGCCGGTGTCATTGCCGACAGTGACGATGATTGCACCGACCAAGAAGGCCAGTCCGTGCTTGTCGGGGTAATTGATCGGCGAGATCATGAGCGCGGCGAAGCTGCCGAGCACGCCGATCCACACGTACACAAAAACGGTCGCGGCGACGCCGTCGAGAGGGTCGACCTTCTTCTCCGCGCCGAGATACCAGAGAACGGTGAAGAAGACGAAGAGCGCGGTCACTAGACCAAAGGCGGCTTCACCCCGGTTATACGCGGTGATCGCGAGAGCGATGGCGGCCACGATACCGAGCAGCGTCGCGGGGTGGGCCCCCACCGCGCGGAATGCGGCGAAGGCCTCCACCGTGGCAAAGGCCAGCGCGGCGATCACGAGCACCATGACCGGCACGGTGCCGAGGGAGAAAATCAAGATGACGATCAACGCGGCGAAGATGCCCGTGGCGATGGCCACCGGAATGTTCTTCTGCGTTCCCGCTCGAGCGGCGCGGCCCTCGAGGGGGTTCTCGCGCAGCGGACGACGCGCGCGCTGGGCACGCGTCGGTGCCGGTCGCGGCGTCTCGGCGAGAATTTCTTCTTCGTCCACGGCGGGGGTCTCGTCGAACTCCCACGGCTGCTTGTCGTCCGCCGCGACCGCATCGCCGAGCACCGAGGGATCGAACTGCTCGTCGTGCGCGACCCAGTCGGCCTCGCCCTCACGCCACGCGGGTGCGGGGATGGACGCCCAGGGGTCGTCGACGACCGCGTCGGACTCTCTCGACAGAACGGCCGGAATCTGACCGGTCGGCGCTTCGGTCCAGTGCGGGAGAATCGACTCTTCCTCGACGATGTCGGCGACCTCGGACGCGATGTCGGCCCCCACGATGGTCACGCGAGGGTCGACCGGACTCACGACCGGGATTTCCCCCGTCGGATCGAAGCCCGCCTGGTCGTCGTCCTCATACTTCAAGTAGCTCGCGCTCCTTGTGCGACAGCAGCTCGTCCACGCGGGCCACTTCGTCCTGGGTCATCTTGTCGAGCACCTTTTCCACGCGCTCGATCTGGTCCGAGGAGAGCCCCTGGTCCTTCTCGAGGGCTTCGAGTTCTTGTCGGGCGTGACGACGCACACCGCGCAAGGCTACCTTGCCCTCTTCGGCCTTCTGCTTCACAATTTTCACCAGCGCCTTGCGGCGGTCCTCGGTGAGCTGGGGGAAGCCCAAACGAATCACGTTGCCGTCATTGGACGGGCTGAGTCCGAGGTCGGAGTTCTGAATTGCCTTCTCAATGGCGCCCATGGCGCCCTTGTCGAAGGGGCTGATCACGAGCAGGCGCGGTTCGGGCACCGAGAAGTTCGCCAACTGCTTCATCGGCACCGGGGTGCCGTAGTAGTCCACGGTCAACGTCTCTACGAGAGCGGAACTCGCCCGACCCGTGCGCACGCCACCGAACTCACTGCGGAGGTGCTCGAGGGCCTTGGCGAATCGCTCGCGAGCCTCTTCGAGCACCAGCTCGATCATCTCGTCGTCCATCACTTCACCAGCGTACCCACGGCCTCACCCGCGAGGGCGCGGCGCAAGTTTCCGGGAGCCATCAGGTCAAACACCCGCAGCGGCAGGTTGTTGTCCTTGCAGAACGTGATGGCCGTTAAGTCCATCACGCGCAAATCCTTGGCCAGAACTTCGTCAAAGGACAACTCTGAGTACTTCGTGGCGGTCGGGTCCTTGCGGGGGTCGGCCGAGTACACGCCGTCCACCCCACCGTGGGTCCCCTTTAAGACAATGTCCGCCTCGATCTCGGCCGCGCGCTGTGCCGCCGGCGTGTCGGTGGTGAAGTACGGGTTACCCATACCGGCGGCGAAGATAACGACGCGACCCTTTTCGAGGTGACGCACCGCACGCCGACGGATGTACGGCTCGGCAACTTGGTTCATCGCGATCGCCGACATCACGCGGCAGGGGCGCCCGTGGTTTTCGATGGCGTCCTGCAGAGCGAGGGCGTTAATCACAGTGCCGAGCATCCCCATGAGGTCCGAGTTGGCGCGGTTCATTCCGGCCATGGCGCCAGTGGCGCCACGCCAGATGTTGCCGCCGCCGACCACCACCGCGAGTTCCAACCCGCCGGCTTCGACCGAATAGGCCAACTCCGTCGCGAGGAAGTCAACGACCGAGGCGTCGATCGTCTCGTCGCTCGCCGAAGAGGCCAGGGCCTCTCCGGACAACTTCAACACGACGCGCCGCATGCGAACTACGCGCCGACCACGACCTGGGCGAACGACGTGATCGATCCCCCGTTGAGGTACTGCTCGATGGAGATCTTCTCGTCCTTGACGAAGTTCTGCTCCAGCAGCACGCGGTCCTTGAACCACGCGTTGAGGCGGCCCTCGATGATCTTCGGCAGGGCAGCCTCGGGCTTACCCTCGTTGCGCGAGATCTCTTCGACCGTCTTGCGCTCGGCGTCGACTTCGGCGCTCGGCACGTCGTCGCGGTGCAGGTAGAGAGGCTTGGCGAACGCGATGTGCACGGCCACCTCGTGGGCGATCTCTTCGGTGCCGCCCTTGACGACCACGGCCACGGCGTTCACGCCACGACCGGACTGGACGTGCAGGTAAGTGTCGACGATTTCGTCCGCGCCCGCTTCGAGGCGGTACACCTTGCCGATGGAGATGTTCTCCTTCAGCGTGGTGAGCATCTTCTCGATCTGCGGCGTGAACTTCTCGACCGACGCTTCGCCCTCGGCCGCGACGGTGGCGGCCAGTTCGTCCACGAAGTTCACGAATTCCTCGGACTTCGCGACGAAGTCCGTCTCACAACGCACTTCCACAATGGCGGCGACATTGCCGTTCTTCACGACCGCCACGGCGCCCTCGGACGCGTCGCGGTCCGCGCGCTTGGCGGCCGACGCCAGTCCCTGCACGCGCAGCCACTGGGTGGCTTCTTCCATGTTGCCGTTGTTGGCCTCGAGCGCCTTCTTGGCGTCGAGCATGCCCACGCCCGTTGACTGGCGCAGGTTCTGTACGTCCTTAGCGGTGAAAGACACCGTTCTCTCCTTACGTTGCAGCTGGTGTGATTACGCGGTAACCGCAGCGGCGGGGGCCTTGGGGGCCACCTTCGGGCGGTTCTGGTTGATGAAGCGACCTTCGACAACGGCGTCGGCGATCACGCGGCACAACAGGGCGCCGGCGCGAATCGCGTCGTCGTTGCCAGGAATGACGAAATCGATGAGGTCGGGGTCACAGTTCGTGTCGACGACGGCGACCACCGGCAGGCCGAGCTTGCGGGCCTCGGTGACGGCAATGTGCTCCTTCTTCGTGTCGATGACGAAGATGGCGTCCGGCAGACGGTCAAGGTTCGAGATACCGCCAAGGTTGCGCTCGAGCTTGTCGAGTTCGCGCGTGTGACGCAGCGCCTCACGCTTGGGCATGTTCTCAAAGTCCCCGGCGCGCTGCATGGCGCGCAGTTCCACCATGCGCTTCACGCGACCGGCCACGGTCGAGAAGTTGGTGAGCATGCCGCCCAACCAGCGCTGGTTCACAAAGGGCATCCCGCAGGCCTCGGCGTAGTCCGCGATAGGACCCTGGGTCTGCTTCTTGGTGCCCACGAAGAGGATGGTGCCGCCGCCGGCGACGAGGTCACGCACGTAGGTGTAGCTCGACTCGATACCGACGAGCGTCTTGCGCAGGTCGATGAGGTAGATGCCGTTGCGCTCACCGAGGATGAAACGGCGCATTTTGGGGTTCCACCGGCGGGTCTGGTGTCCAAAGTGGACGCCCGCGTCGAGCAGTTCCTGAAGGGTGACAAGTGCCACGAGATATGTCCTTTCGTCGGTTAATGAAAGTCCGGGGTGCGACGCGAACGTCGACCGTACGAAAACCCGGACCCACTCACTCAGTGCCACCCCACCATGAGGAGGCTCGACAATGTTACTCCGTCGGCGAACGGCGACTGCGCGGGTGGGTCTCGTGGTGCACCTTCTGCAGACGGGACTTCGAGACGTGGGTGTACATCTGGGTGGTCGTGAGGCTCTCATGACCCAGTAATTCCTGCACGATCCGCAGGTCGGCGCCACCCTCGAGGAGGTGGGTGGCGAACGTGTGACGTAGCGCGTGCGGGTGGACGTGGCCGGTGCTGACCCGAGCGTCGAGAATCCGCCGCACGTCGCGCGGCCCGAGCCGACGACCGCGCCGATTGACAAAGACGCAACCCGTCGGGGTCGCCTCACTCATCACCGCCGCTCGCCCGTGATCACGCCACCGCACCAGGGCCCCGAGCGCGGTCGCGTGGAGTGGAACCAGTCTTTCCTTGTCGCCTTTTCCGGTCACGCGCAGCATGCCCGTGTTCCAATCGACATCTCCGAGATCGAGACCGCAGGCTTCGCTGACGCGAAGTCCCGCGCCGTAGAGGACTTCGCACAGTGCCCGGTCGCGCAATGACCACGGGTCATCTCCCCACGGAGCGTCGAGGAGAGAGGAGAGTTGGTCGCGATTGAGCAATTCGGGCAGCACGTGGTGCGCCTGGGGCGCGGAGAGTCCCGCGGCGGGATCGACGGCGAGATAACCCCGTTCGACGAGCCAGCGGAAATAGCCCCGCACCGCCGCCGCACGGCGTTGGATCGACGTGCGCTGATCCCCGAGGGCCGCACGATGGGCGAGGAAATTCCTGACGGTGCGTCGCGTGACATCCTCCGGCGAGAAGACCTGCTCGTCCTCGCAGAAACTCGCAAAGGACGAAAGGTCACTGAGATACGCGCGCAGGGTCTGCGGCGAACGACCCGCGGCGGTGAGGGACGCGACGTACTCCGACAGGCGCCACGCGTGGCCGGCGGCGGTCGACGTCCCGTCTTGCGACACGTTCTCAGGTTAACGGCAGCGGTGCTCGGTAGGCTGCGATCACCACCATGGCACGGATCTTGATCATCGAGGACGACGACCGCATCCGGGAATCCCTGCGTTTGATGTTCGACGCCGAGGGCTTCGACGTGGACGACGCGCACAGCGCCGAAGTCGGCGTTCAGATGTTCTCGCGTATGCGCAGTGACGTCGTCATTGTTGACATCATGCTGCCAGGCGCGAACGGCATCGAGGCCTGTCGCCAGCTACGTGAGACGAGCGACGTGCCCATTGTCATCGTGAGCGCGCGAGATGACACCACGGACATCATCGCGGGACTCGAGGCCGGCGCCGACGATTACGTCACCAAGCCCTTCGAGCCCCAGGAACTGCTCGCTCGCGTGCGGGCCCACCTCCGACGCCGCCCGGCCGGACAGACCATTGCGTTCCAACTGGGCGATCTGCGCATCACACCCGACGAGGGCACGGCGATTCTCCCCGACGGCACGGACGTGCACCTGACCGCCACCGAGATGCGCCTCGTGACCGAACTCGCGAACGCCAACGCCAAGGTGCTCTCGCGAGAAGACATCCTCGAACGAGTGTGGGGATACGACTATTTCGGCGACGGCCGACTCGTGGACGTGCACATTCGCCGGCTCCGCACCAAGATTGAGCCGGACCCCGCGAATCCCCGGTTCCTGCAAACGGTCCGGGGAGCGGGCTACAAGTTGGTCTTGTAGTGCGCTCTCGCAGCCTGCGCCTGCGGCTCACCGTGGCCTTCGGCGTCGGTGCGGCCCTGTTGTCACTGACCTTCGGGACACTGGCCTACGTCGGCGTGCGCCACATCACCGTCACCGGTCGCCAGAACACCGACCTCCGCCAGGCCTACGTGAACGCCGCGCTAATCCGTGACGCGGTCACCTCGGACTCCACCCCGATGCCCCAACTCATCGCGTCGCTCGACAGCGCAACGTCCTCGACCTCCCTATTGTCTCTCAACAACTTCTGGTACGCGAGCGGGACGCCGAAGCCGTCGACCATTCCCTTGGGAGTGCGTCGCTACGCCCTGCGCGGCGTCGTCTCCCGCCAAGTCGTCAAGGCCAATGGCGTGCCGGAAATCATCATTGGCGTGCCCATCCCGGCCATTCACGCGCAGTACTACGTCATCGACAACCTCACGGACCTCGAGAGCACGTTGCGCTTGTCGTTCGTCATTCTGTCTCTCGGCGCCGCCTTCACGACCGTGCTCGGACTCTTCGCCGGTTGGTGGATCACCCGACGCGCCATGGCACCCCTCGAGGTCGCTTCCGAAGCCGCATCGCGCGTCGCCGGTGGTGCGCTCGATACGCGTATTCCCGAAGATCCCCGCAACCGCGAAGTGGCCGCTCTCGCGGCCTCGTTCAACACCATGGTGGAACGACTCGTGGAGCGTCTGCAACGTGACGCGCGATTTGCCGGGGACGTCAGTCACGAATTGCGCAGTCCTCTCACCACGCTCGCCACCAGTGTCGAAGTCATGCGCCACCATCAATCCGAGATGACCGCGGACACCCGCGCCGCGTTCGAACTTCTCGCCGCCGACGTGCAGACCTTCCAAACCCTCGTCGAGGACCTCCTCGAAATCACTCGCTACGACGCCGGCGCGGCGTCCATGCACCTCGAGACCGTGGACGCCGGCGAGTTGGTGCGCCAGTGCGTACGCTCGGCGGTGCGCCGCCACCAATTAGCCGACGTGCCCGTCACGGACCACACGGGCGGACGCGCATTTGTGAAAGTTGATCGACGGCGCTTCGAGCGCGTGATCACCAATCTCCTCGATAACGCGTCGCGTTACGCGGGCGGCGCGACGAACATCATCGTGGGTCTCGACGGCGACCAGGTCGTGATCGACGTGGATGACGCCGGCCCCGGCATCAATGTCGAGGACCGCGGGCACGTCTTCGACCGCTTCTACCGCGGCGCGGCGGCGAGGGATCGCGGCGTGGCGCGCGGCACGGGACTCGGACTCGCCCTGGTGGCGGACCACGTCGCCCACTTTGACGGGACCGTGCGCGCCACCGAGGCCCCGAGCGGTGGGTCGCGTTTTGAAGTGCGACTTCCCCGCCACGACGAAGAGGACGACGAATGAAGAACCTCCGACGCGTTCTCGGACTACTCCTGCTCGGCGTGGTGCTCGCCGGGTGCAGTTTCGTGCCGGCCGACTCCCAGCCCCGCACGATCAGTGCCGATCAGGTGCCCTTCGATCTCCTCAGCAAGCAGCCGCCCCACCACGGCGGGACGCCCTCGAATATCTACGTGCGCCGCCCGCTCTATCTCGTCAATGCGGCGAACACCTTGACCAAGGTCACCCGATTGGTCGGGGTTCCCGCGAGCGCGATCACCATGCTCGACGCCCTTCTCGCGGGACCCACCGAGGCCGAAGCCGACGCCGGGGACCGCACGGACATCTCTCGCCAATTGCACGTCATCGCCGCGGACGACGTGAACGGCATCATGGTCATCCAGCTCTCGGGTGTGATCGCGAACCGCCCGGAACTCCTCTCGCGCGCCGACGCACAACTCGTACTGACCGCGACGTCGGCGTCGGGACTGAACGACGCGACCCTCGTGCTGAATGGTGTTCCTCTGCCGGCGAACATTCCCGTGGGTCGACCCTCGGTCATCGTGCACCCGTGGGAATTCTCCTCGCTGCTCGCGAAGTAGTGGTCGCGGAGGGCCTAGTTCGGCGTGGCGCGGCGGAACGCCGGTGCGGCGTTCCAGAGGTGTTCGAGGTCGTAGTACTCGCGCACGGTCTCATCGAAGACGTGCACGATGACGTCCCCGTAGTCGAGAGCAATCCACTCCCCGGCGTCCCAGCCCTCGACGCGCAGGGGCTTGATGCCGGTCGCGACGCCCACCCGACGCTCAATTTCCTCGGCGATCGCGCGCACTTGGCGGTCATTGCGACCCGCGACGATCAAGAGAGCCTCGAAGGCGTCCATGAGTTCATTCATCGCGAGCACGACGGCGTCAACGCCCAACTTCTCCTCGGCTCCGTCCAGGGCGGCGTCGAGGAGTTCGGAGGTGACGTCATCGAAGGCCCAGGCCGGACGACGTGCAGCGCGCAGGTTGTCGCTCAGTGGGCCACTCCCACGGCGAGCAAGGCGGCGACGAACGGCAGGATGAGCGCGAGCGCTCCGGCCATCATCCAGTGACGACGGGTACGGCGCAGGTCCTGACGACGCGGGGGCGCCGTCTGGACGACCGTCAGTCGCGACGACTGCGGTTCGGTCAGGTCGAATGCTCGAACTGCCATGCGTGCCTACTCTACCCCTGCGTTTCCAGGTAGAGAGGTATCACGCCCGCGGGTAGCAGCGCCGCGAGGGCCGACATATCAAGGTTTTCCCCACGAATTCCCGTGCTGGAGAGGTCCACCGGGGCCATGGGAATCTCGACGACGCGCCACGGTGCGTCCAGCGTCAAAACGGTGTGGGGACGGGGAAAGACCCCGACGGTCACGATGTCGCACAGCTCCGTCGCATCGCGCCACGTCGGCAGAGAATTTGCCGCATCCGTGCCCACCAGTAGTTCGACGGCGTAGCCCTCGGCGCGCAACTCGCGCACCGTGTCCACGGTGTAGGTGGGTCCAGGTCGACCAATCTCGCGCTCGCTCACGTCCACGCTGTCGATGTCGCCAAAGGCGGCGTGGGCCATCGCGAGTCGGATCGCGGGTGCGGACAAGGACTCCCGCTCGCGCTTGAGGTAGGGATCACCGGCGACGGTCACGAGAACGACGTCGTAACGCCCCGAGGCCACCGCCGCGCGCACCGCCGCCACGTGTCCGAGATGCGGCGGATCGAACGTGCCTCCGAAGAGGCCGAGTCGCGTGCGTGCCACGATCCCACCCTAGGGGGTCGCGACCGAAAGGCTCGTGCGACCTTCTACGCTTAGTGGATGACGGTTGATGCCCCCACCTGGTCACTCGAGAGCTGGACCAACTACCCGGTCGCCCAAAGTCCGGCCTGGCCCGACCTCGATCACCTCGCCGACGTGACGACGCGACTGGCCGCGCAGCCGCCCCTCGTCTTCGCCGGTGAAGCGCGCCGCCTCACCGAACAATTGGGCGATGTCGCCCAGGGGCGCGCCTTTTTGCTGCAGGCCGGCGACTGCGCGGAGTCCTTCGAGGACGGCTCGGCGGACAAGATTCGCGACAAGTTGAAGGTGATTCTCCAGATGGCGGTCGCCCTCACCTACGCCTCCGGCGTCCCGGTGTTGAAGGTCGGACGCATCGCCGGACAATTCGCCAAGCCCCGCAGCCAGCCCGAAGAGACGCGTGACGGCGTCACGCTGTCGGCGTTTCGCGGCCACATCGTAAATGACGAGCCGTTCGGCGAGGAAAGTCGCCGACCCGACCCCGAACGTATGTTGACGGCGTACCACCAGAGCGTCGCGACGCTCAATCTCCTGCGCGCGTTCACCAAGGGTGGCTTCGCCGACCTGTCGCGCGTGCACGCGTGGAACCAGGAGTTTGTCGCGACCTCCGTCGAGGGCCAGCGTTACGCCTTGATCGCCGACGACATCGAGCGCGCGCTGCGCTTCATGCGCGCCTGCGGCATCGACCTCTCCCGCGAAGGCTCCCTGCACTCGGTGGACTTCTACACCTCGCACGAGGCGCTCATCCTCCCCTACGAGCAGGCCCTCACGCGTCAGGACTCCCTCACCGGTGACTGGTACGACTGTTCGGCCCACATGTTGTGGATCGGTGACCGCACACGTCAGGTGGACGGGGCGCACGTCGAATTCCTCCGTGGTGTCGGTAACCCGCTGGGTCTGAAAGTCGGACCCACGACGTCCGTTGAGGACTTGTTGACCTTGTGCGCGACGCTCAACCCCTCGAACACCCCGGGACGACTCACGCTCATCTCCCGCATGGGCAAGGACAAGATCGCCTCTCACCTCCCGCCGCTGGTGGACGCGGTGCGCACGGCCGGGCACGAAGTCATCTGGGCCTGCGACCCCATGCACGGCAATACCTTCAACGCGCAGAACGGCCGCAAGACCCGTCGCTTCGACGACGTGCTCGAAGAAGTGCGCCAGTTCTTCCTCGTGCACCGCGAGCTCGGCACCTGGGCCGGTGGACTCCACGTGGAATTGACCGGTGACGACGTGACCGAATGTCTGGGTGGAGCCCTCGAGCTGAGTGAGAGTGACCTCGAACTCAACTACACGTCAATTTGCGACCCGCGTCTCAACGCCAGTCAGTCCCTCGACCTGGCCTTCCGGGTGTCGGAGTTCCTGCAGGGTTGAGTCAACGCCGCGGTGGCCGTATCGACGCAAGGGGCGGCCAGGAGATGGTGAGTTCCGTCGCCGCGCTGTGCAGAAGATTGCCGGTGTAGGTCTCTCCGATCAGTCGGTAGGGACTCTCGAGCGACACGTAGAACACAATGCCGGGGCCCGACAACAAGAGGGCGCGCCGCCCGTGAAGGTGCACCACCGGTCCCCGGTGGAGTTGCGCGACGGCGTTCTTCCAGTCGGCGCGCACGTCCGGGACGAGGAATTCTCCCCACGCGCTCACGCACGCCGGCAGCGTGGGCCACAATGACGCCCACTGGCGCACCGTCATCGCACGGTTCGCCCAGTGTGCGGCGCTCGCCGTCGAGAGCTGAGGTCGACAACCAGCGCCGCTGTTCCGCAGTCCGGTCGCGGACTCGAGGCCCCGTTGTGTTCCCCACATCTTGGTGACGGCACCATCTGCCGTGCCGAGAAGGGTCAGCGTGTTGTCGCCGCTGCCGAAGACGGTGGCGAGTTGGTCGCCCGAGCGAATCCACGACGTCGTCTCGCCGCTGGCGTCGTCGCTCATCTCGACCGTCGGGTGCGTGGCGAGATAGGACGTGATAAGCGACGTCACGCGAGACGACGAATATGACGCCAGCGCCGGTGCTGCCGGCACGGTAGCCGGGGATCCGCAGGCGCCGAGACCGAGAGACGAAAGAAGGACCAGTCCCGCGAGCGCGGCGGCCGCTGTCTTCCGTCGCGCCACCTCTCGTCCCTTTGCGCTACTGGATCTGCGTGTAGGGCACGAAGTTCGCGGCGGTCTCGCGGTTGAGCGGCGCGACGTCGTTGTAGCGCAGGAGGTGCCAGGCGTCGTCGCGGAATTCGACCTCGGTCATCGAACAGTTCTCGGTGCGCAGACGCAGTCGCGCCGACGGTGCGGCATTGTTCACCAACTTGAGCGCCTGCTCGATGACGCCACCGTGGACCACCAGCACCACGAGTTCGCCCGGGTGGCGCTGCGCAATCGTCGTGAGCGCGGTGCGGCAGCGTTCGTAGAAGTCGAGCCAACTCTCCCCACCGGGTGCGAGGGGCACCTCGGGGTGCGCGTCCCAGTCCGGTGCGCCGAAAGCCGCCACCATGTCCGGCCAGGTCAGACCATCAGCCTCACCCGGGTGCAGTTCGCAGAGATCACACTGTTCACGGGCCACAAGGCCCGCGGGCAGTGACGGCGCGATGATCGACGCTGTTTCAATCGCGCGCGGCAGGACCGAGGTGTACAGCGCCGCGGCGCGGTCGAGTTCCCCGCTGCGCGCCAGTCTCTCTTGGAGAGCGGCCGCCTGGAGCCGTCCGAGGTCGGTCAAACCACCACACCCGGTGGGCCCTCCGACCACGCCATTGCGGTTGCAGTGGGCTTCTCCGTGACGTACGAGCAGAAGTCGGGCACCACTCGGGAGGGGTCCGCGGGTGCGGAAGCCCTCCGGCGGGAGCACTCCGTGGTCGCTCACGCGAGGTCTCCGACGAAGGCCTCGAGCTGGCGCAACGTGCGGCACTCGATCACGCGATCACAGTACGGGGCGTACTGCTGAATGATCGAGTCGCCGGAGTTCCAGTAGCTCTGCGGTTCGGGATTCAGCCAGTACACGGCCTTCGCGCGATACCGCAGATCCGCCACCACCTCGGCGTGCGCCTGGTGATAGTTGTTGCGCGCGTCGCCGAGAATGAGAACCGCCGTGCGCTTATTCACCTCACCGGCGAAGCGCGTGTGAAAGTCGAGCAGCGCGCGGCCGTAGTCACTGTGGCCGTCGAAGGCGATGACGTCGGCCTCGGCATTAATGCGCGCGACGGCTTCGGCGGGGTCGTCGGTGTGCTCGAACAGGCGGGTCACTTCGTCGAGACCGTCCACAAAGACAAAGCTGCGGACCTTCGAGAACTGGGAACTAATCGCGTGCACCAGCAACAGAGTGAAGCGCGCGAAGGACGCGACTGATCCCGAGATGTCGGCGATCACAATGATCTCCGGCTTGGCCGGACGCGGGGGCTTGAAGCGCAAATCAATGGGGACGCCGCCCGTCGAGAGGCTCTTGCGCACGGTGTGGCGCAGGTCCACCGGACCGCGACGCTTGTGACGACGCTTGCGCGCCAGACGCACGGCCAGTTTGCGCGAGAGGGGTCGCAGGGCGCGTTCCAGCTGGGCCATCTCGTCGCGATTGGCGTGCATGACGTCGAGATCTTCCGGCAGAGGCTTGCGTACGGACTTGGCCAGAGCTTCCGCGCCCCGGTCCTCGACCAGCCGTTCGCGAATCTCCTGCTCGATGGCCGCCTTGAGGGCCTCGATACGGGCCGTCGCCTCGTCGCGCGCCAAACGCTGCGCCAATTGGTCGTCGCCCGTCGTGGCACCCTCGGCCACGAGCTTGTCGTAGAGGCCGTCGAGATCGAGATTCCGCAATGTGCGGTACAGGTAGTACGTACCCCCCACCGGACGTCCGGGCTCCATGCCGGCGTAGCGGGTGACGGCTTCTTGGGCCGCGGCGCGCATCGCGGCGTCGTTGTTGTCCCGCAGCGCGCGAAAGAGCATCTCGGCCAGCTCTTCGGCCGAGAGCGAGGAGTTCGCTCCCCCGCCCATGCCCATTGGTCGCCCCGAGCTCTTCATGCCGGTCGGCGCGCCCTTGCCGTCACGATCGGCGTCGTTACCGCCGTCCTCACCCTGTTCAAACAGTTCGTCGACGTCACCCACGTGACGGGTCGCAAAGAACACGTCGAAGGCCGTGTTGAACACGGGCAGGTGATCGCCGTCCTTGACGAGGGTCGCGGCGAGCGTGGCCTTCATCATCGCGCGGTCGGACATGTCGATGATCGTCATGGCGCGACCCGCGTCCACGTGCTCGGACATCGAAATCGGCAGTCCCGCCGCGCGCAGTTCGGCGATGAAGTCGCCGAGGACGTTAAGCAAGGGACTTACCCTTGCCGAGCAACTCCTTGGTCGCCTTTTCGATGTCGGCCTGGTACTTGAGCAGGATGTGCAGAGTCGCCGCCGCGTCCTCGTCGCCAATTTCCTCGCGGCCGAGAACCACCAGCGTGCGCGCCCAGTCCAGGGTTTCGGACACCGAGGGGGCCTTCTTCAAGTCGAGCGCCCGCAGAGAGCGCACCACCCGCGCGATCTGCTCGGCCAAGGTCGTAGAGATCCCCGGCACGCGGCTCACAATGATGTCGCGCTCGCGCTCGACGTCCGGGTAGCCGACGTAGAGGTAGAGGCAACGACGCTTCAGGGCCTCAGAGAGTTCGCGCGTGTTGTTGGAGGTCAAAAAGACCATCGGGATCTGCGTCGCGCGCACCGTACCGAGCTCGGGAATGGAGACCTGGTACTCGGAGAGAATCTCGAGCAACAGCGCCTCGGTCTCGAGTTCCACGCGGTCGATCTCGTCAATGAGCAAAACCACCGGATCAGTGGCGCGAATGGCCTCGAGCAGCGGACGCGTCAGCAGAAATTCTTCGGCGAAGATGTCCTCTTCGAGCGCGTGCCAGTCCTCCGCGGTGGAGTCGTCCGGGCGTCCGGCTTGAATGCGCAGCAATTGCTTGCGGTAATTCCATTCGTAGAGGGCTTTGGACTCATCGAGTCCCTCGTAGCACTGCAGGCGGATGAGTCGCGCGCCCGTGGCGTCGGCGACCGCCTTGGCGAGCGCCGTCTTACCGGTGCCGGCGGGGCCTTCCACCAGCACGGGCTTGGCCAGACGGTCCGCGAGAAAGGTGACCGACGCGATGGCCTCGTCGCTCAGGTAGTCGTTCTCGCGCAACCGGTCGATCACGTCACTGGTGGAACGAAAGCGCGCCGGGGGCACCTCGCTCAAGCCCAGCCGGTCGGCCAATTCCTTGCGCGGATCAATCGCACTCATCGAGTCTGTCCCTTTCCCTCTACCACCCACTTGACGCAGGTCAGTTCTTCGACACCCATCGGACCGCGGGCGTGGAGTTTTTGAGTGGAAATACCCACTTCCCCACCCAGTCCCAACTCCCCACCGTCGATGAAACGCGTCGACGCGTTCACGAGCACCGCGGCGGCGTCGACGCGGCGCACCCAGGCGTCGGCGGTCTGTTGTGTCGTCGTCACGATGGCTTCGCTGTGTCCCGTTCCGTAGCGCGCCACGTGAGCGACGGCTTCGTCCACGTTATCCACGACCTTGACCGCCAAAATGAGATCCAGGAACTCATTTTCGAAATCCTCCTCCGTCGCCGCCGCGGCCCCGGGCAGAAACTCGGCGGCGCGAGGATCAACGCGCAGTGTCACGCCGGGCAACACGGAGGGCAACCTCGGCAGGAACGCAGCGGCCACACCTTCGTGCACCAACAGGGTTTCGGCCGCGTTACACACGCCGGGTCGCGACATCTTCGCGTTCGCGATGATCGACGCCGCCATCTCGAGGTCGGCGTCCACGTCCACGTAGACGTGGCAATTGCCGTCGCCGTCCAGCACGTAGGGCACGCGCGCGTGTTCGCGCATCGCCGCAATCAGCGCCTTGCCCCCACGGGGAATCAGACAATCAATGACGCCCGTGAGCCCCATGAACGCCGCGGCCGTCTCGTGCGAGGAATCCGCCACCAGCGCCACCGCATCCGCGGGCAGGCCGTGGCGTTCGAGGGCCGCGCGCCACAAGGACACGAGATACGTGTTCGTGCCCTGCGCCGAGGCCGAGCCCCGCAAAAAGGCCGCGTTCCCGCTACGCACGCAGAGTCCCGCCACGTCGGTGGTGACATTGGGGCGATTTTCGTAGATCACGCCCACGACGCCGAGCGGCACCCGCACGCGCGTGACGACGAGCCCGTTGGGACGCACGCGACGATCCACCTCGCGGTAGAGGGGATCTTCAACGGCGGCCACGTCCCGCAGGGCCTGGGCCATTCCGGCCACGCGCGCGGGCGTGAGCAACAAGCGATCGCGTCCCGGTCCCGCCTCCACGTAGGCGTCGAGGTCGCGTTGGTTGTGTTCGAGAATCTCGGCCTCGTGGGCGAGAAGTTGCTCGGCGACGTCGAGAAGCACGGCCCGCCGCACCGCGTCGTCGCTCTGGGCGACCTCGACACTCGCGGCCTTGACTGCGTGCGCCTGAGCCCGCAGTTCCTCCAACGACATGCCAGCAGCGTAAAGCGGCCCTAGGCCGAGAGCAAAACGACGAGATCGTCGCGGTGCACGAACACGTCGGTCACGTCTTCCCAGTCCTCACAATCCACGCGCGCAATGCCTCGCGCGAGGAGTTCACCGGAGGGACCGAGAACGTCAATCACGTCCCCGGCGACGAAATCCCCTTCGGCGTGGGTGACCCCGACGCGCAGCAGGCTGCGCTTGTCCCGCACGAGGGCCTCGGCCGCGCCCGTATTCACGCGCACCGACCCCGCGGGGCTGCCGGCGAAGGCAATCCAGGCTTTGCGCGCCGTCAACCGGTCCGCGCGCGGGGTGAAGAAGGTGCCGGACCCCGGTCGTCGGTCGTGGGCGGCGACGAGGGGTTCGCTGACGCGCGCCGGGGCGATGACGGCGGCGACCCCGGACCAGGTCGCCACGCGCGCGGCGGCGAGTTTGGAGGCCATGCCCCCGCTTCCGACGCCCGACCGACTGGCTCCCGCCACCTCTTCGAGCGCCCGGTCGATCGCCGTCACCTCTTCGATCAGGGTGGCGTTCGGATCAAGACGCGGGTCGGCGGTCAGTAGCCCGGGCGTGTCGGTGAGGAGCACCACTTCGCGAGCGCCCACCACGTTGGCCACCAGGGCGGCGAGCCGGTCATTGTCGCCGAAGCGAATTTCCTGGTCCGCGACGGCGTCGTTCTCGTTCACGATGGGCACCACGCCCAGGTGGTTGAGAGCGGCGAGTGTGCGACGTGCGTGCAGATACTGCGCGCGGTGCGAAAAATCGAGCGGCGCTAGTAGAACTTGCCCTACTGGCAGCGACACGCCCGCGAAGGCCGCGCGCCACGCGTCCATGAGCAGTGGCTGCCCCACCGCCGACACCGCCTGCAGTGTGACGGGATCCTGGGGGCGCGGCGCGCCGGCCCCCACCTCCGCCCACCCCGCGGTGATGGCGCCGGAGGTCACGACGATGACCGCAACACCCCGAGCGCGCAGGGTGGCGACGTCGCGCGCGACGGCGGCGAGAACGTCCGTGTCCACCCGTCCGTCGGGCGTGGTGACCGAGGACGTGCCGACTTTCGCGACAATCAGATCAGTCGTCGTCATCGTCGTCACCGACGTCCAGGCGACCACTGCGGGCGAGGCGTTCGCGGCGCGTCGCGCGGTGGTGATCCCTATCGAGCCCCGAACCACCCTGGTCGCGCCACCACTCGAAGGTCAGCTGTCCGCAGGTCACGACGTCCCCGTCGCGCACGCCGGCGCGGGAGAGCAGTTTGTCGACGCCCAACGTCTTCAGCCGTCGCACCACTTCGTCGAGGGCCTGGTCGTCGGTGAGGTCCTGAAAGCGCACCGCGCGCAAGGCGGGACGACCCGAAATGCTCCAGGTGTTCTCCGATAACCGTTCGACGAGCACTTCGTCGGGAATGGGTCGGTGCACCACGATCTCGTGCGTGACCGCCGCCGCTTCGTCCCGGCGCGCATCGGTCACGAGGCGGGCCAATTGGGCGATCAATTCGTCCACACCCTGTCCGGTCACCGAGGACACGGGAAAATCCACGCCCTCGCTGGCCTCGGCGATGTCGGCGCGCGATCCGACGATGACCCGGGGCCGGTCGAGGAGGTCGGCTTGGTAGTCACCGAGCTCCCGCAGAAGAATTTCCTGCTGCTCACTCGGCGAGTGCGGCGCCGTGGGCGCCATGTCCAACAGCACACACAGCACGCGCGCGCGCTCGACGTGGCGGAGAAAATCGTGGCCGAGGCCGCGCCCTTCGGCCGCTCCTTCGATAAGGCCCGGGATGTCGGCCATCACAAATTCCGTCGCGTCGCCGGGTCGGCCCGCGCGGGTTCCGACGCGCACCACGCCGAGGTTCGGCACCAGGGTGGTGAACGGGTAATCGGCAATCTTCGGACGAGCGGCGGAGACGCGGGCGATGAGCGTCGATTTGCCGACATTGGGAAAACCAATGAGCGCGACGTCGGCCTTCAACTTCAGTTCGAGATTGAACCAGAGCTCGGCACCGACCTCACCCTGTTCGGCGAAGGCCGGGGCGCGGCGTCGGTTCGACAAGAAACGCGCGTTTCCCTGTCCCCCGAGGCCACCCTCGGCGGCGAGCCACCGGTCACCCGGGCCGGAGAGATCGACGAGGACCTCGTCGTAGGCGTCTTTGACCACGGTGCCGACGGGCACGGAAACGATGATGTCCTGGCCGCGCGCGCCGTGCTGGCGCTTCGACGTGCCGTGTTGGCCGTCGGTGGCGCGACGAAAGGGGTGGTCGCGAAATCCGAGGAGGGAGGCCTGATTCGGGTCCGCGACGAGCCACACGTCGCCACCGCGACCCCCGTCGCCACCGTCGGGACCGCCCTTGGCGACGTGGGCTTCGCGACGAAACGAGACGCACCCCGCGCCACCGTCGCCGGCCTTGGCGTGCAATTGGGCCGCATCGACGAAGTTGGACATGGCCTCATCCTACGGGTGAGGACCGCAACCCCTCAGGCGCAGAGCTCGTCGAGGGCCTCGCAGAACTGCGCGGTGTGTGCGGCCACGTGCGCCGTCGTCGTCGCCGGGCACATCAGGGCCATGTTGTGAAAGGGCGTGATCAGCACGCCGCGATTCAGCGCGTAGAGGTGCAAGAACGCTTCGAGATCGGCGTCCGCGGCGGCGTGCGCTTCGCCGCCCGAACGCGGTGCCGGTCGCGCGAAGCGGTATTCACAACGCGCCCCGAGTTGGGAGATGGACCACGGGAGATCGTGCTCGACCACCGCCGCCTCCACGTCGGCGGCAAAGACGGTGGCGAGTTCTGTCATTCGAACAAAGGCGTCATCGGTGAGAACCTCGCAGAGCACGGCCCGCATCGCGGCGAGCGACAGAGCGTTGCCGGCCAGGGTGCCCCCAACGCCACCCACGTCCACAATGTCCGCACCCTCGCCCACGCGCCGCGTGACCCGATCGGCGAGATCGCGACTGAGTCCGTAGGCGCCACAGGGCACGCCACCCCCGAGGGACTTGCCAATGGTGAGGGCGTCGGGCTGAACCCCGTAGAAACGGGTCGCGCCGCCGGGCCCGGCGGAGAACGTGTGGGTCTCATCGAAGATGAGCAACGTCTCCGTCGCGTCGCACAGTTCTCGCACCGTGGTGAGAAATCCGGGGTCTGGCAACACGATGCCGATATTGGTCATCGC